>JBDTUL010000104.1:0-13801 GCA_040007735.1 Gammaproteobacteria bacterium
ACAAACAGGCTCACATCCAGCCCATTTTCCAAGGTAACCCCCGCTCGCATGTCGAACTGCATCCGCGAGGGATTGTTCCGCAGAAAGTAGTTCGCCGCGAACCCTGAAGACCCAAACGTGGCCCCCGCGATGTACTTGTTCTGATAAGTGCCATCGAGGCGCACGTAGCTCCTGATGCGCTCGCTCAGGTTGAAGTCGAACTGTCCGCCCGCGCTCATCGAGAACGGCGGCACGTTGAACTTGTCGCCTGCATTGAAGCTCGGCACCGGCGCCACCTTGGCGCCCGCGCCCACGGGGCCCGTAACCGCATCGACATAGTGCGCATCGACGTAGCTCGCATTGAGGTACAGGTGCAGCGGGTTGATCGGCACGAACTCCACGGACAGCTCACCGCCCTGGCTGCGCGCCGCGCCGCCGTTGGACGTGAACCCCTGGCCGCAGGTGAGCGTCGTGGTGACCTGCACATCCTCCCAGTCGATGCGGAACGCCGCAAAGTTCACCTGCAGCCGCTTGAACAAACGGAATTTGCCGCCGAGCTCATAGCTCTTCACGGTATCCGGACCGAACGCCGGCGGTATGTCCGCGGCGGTGATGCCGAGATTGTCGAGTGCGGTCTGGCACTGCGTTTGTGCGACCTGCGAGCTGACGCCGCCCGCGCGGAACCCCTTGCTGGCGCTCGCATAGACCATCTTGTCGTCCGCGAACTGGTACTGCAGGCCGAGCTTCGGTGTCACCGGCTTCTCTTCACTCGAGCCGTTGGTCAGCGAGCCTTTCGAGGAGGCGATGCGGCCGCTGAACTGCCCGTAGTTGAGCTGGTTGTACTTCAGTTGTGCCTTCGAATAGCGAATGCCGGCGGTGGCCCGGAGCCGATCCGGCACGAACCAGAAATTGCCTTCGACGAACACGGCCGATTCCTTGTCCTGGATGTCGGCGCGCAGATTGGTCTGGAAGCCTCCATCGTTCACCAGTCCGTAGCGCGCGGTGCCTTCGCTCGTGTTCGCGCCTGGGCCGGACAGATCTCCGTACATGAGTCGCAGGGCCGCATCCATCACTGCCGGATCGGTGCGATAGAGGTACTTGATGTCGGTGTTCGCGTTCGAGAAATACGCACCGGCAACCCACGAGAGGCGCGAATTCTCGCTGGTGGAGGAGACGCGGAATTCCTGCTCGATGCCGTGGCGGTTGTTGTGCGCATCGAAGAAGCCCGCATTGCCGTTACCGACCGTGGGGTCGCTGAGCAACGGGGCAAACAGCGGAAAGCCCGCGCGCGTCAGGTCCGCCGTCGTCCGTTGCCCGATGTTCGCAGTCATGACGGCCCACTCTTCACCGCCGACGGCGTTGCTCGTGCCCTCATCGCCCAGATACGAGGTGATGGACTTCAGGTTGAGTCGGCCGATGTCCCAGTTCAGGCTCAGCGAGAAGACCTCCGAGGTAGAGGTGTTGCCGACCACGCCCTGGCGATTCAGCGCCTGGGTGATGTCGCGACCGGTTCTGAAGGGGCCATAGGTCACCCCGTTTCGCTGGAACAGCGTGCCGCCCGGGCACGTACCGTTCGCGAGCGGCGCGACGCTGGCCGGTATGAAAGAGGGGGCGGCAGTTGCATTCGGCTGCGCGAGTGGGGCCGTGCGTGTATTGCTAGTGATGCAGCGGGTCTGGGTCGTGAACGTGGTGCCGGCCGGCGCAAGCTGCTGGTTCGGCAGGAAGATACCCGTCTGCGAATTAACGCCACCCTCTGCCTTGTTGTCGACGTGGTAGGCGGAGACCTGCGCACTGAATCCTTCGGACACCTGCCACAACAAGGACGCGCGAGCCGCCCAGTCGGTGGCGCCATTGGCGTCTTCGCGAATCATCGAATTGTCGTACGGGCTCACGACATCGATGTAGCCGCCGGTCTGGCGGCGGATGCCGCTGATGCGAAAACCGAGCTTGTCCTGGATGATCGGGCCGCCGAAGGCTGCCGCGAATTCATCACTGATCTCGCTGCGGCTACCCATAGTGGAGCCTTCCGCGCGTGCGGTGCCCGAGTATTCGGTGAGACTGGGGAGCGGTGTGATGAAGCGCACCGTGCCACCTTCGGAGGAGCCGCCGAACAATGTGCCTTGCGGGCCCTTCAACACTTCGACGCGTGCCAGGTCGTACAGGAGCGGGGTGACGACGCCGTTGTTCTGGTTGACGCCGGTGTTGGCGCGCTTGGTGAGATTCGTGTCGTCGAGATAGACGCTGGTCGTGGCGGCGCCGGCTCCGCCGACGATGCCGCGAATCGAGAACGTTTGCTGGGCGCCGCCGAGGTTGACCACGGTGGCAAGGCCGGGAACGACGCGCACCAGATCCGCGCTGTTCTTGATGCCTTGCCGGTCGAGGCCATCCTGGGTGATGGCCTGGATGCTCAGGGGCACCTTGTTGACGGTTTCGATCTTGCGGGTCGCCGTGACGGTGACCTCCTCCAGCACGCTCGGGCTTTCCTGTGCCTGAGCGAGCGCGATGAGTCCCAAAGAAGATGCGGTGACAGCACCCAAACCACGTACGAGCGTCATGTGTTTCCCCCTTAGTTGTATCGAAGCCGCACGGAACTTCCGCCTCTTGCTCTAGTTGTTCTAGGTCCGTGCGTGCTTGCGGTTATAGCCGAACTCAGGTTGCTAGAGCAACTTAACGGTAAAGTTTGTTCGAGCGCCGCCGAAAAATCAGCAAGGTTAAATCCGAGTGAGAGGCAGCGGCGCCAGCGCTGCCGGCAGGATTTCAGCGTGCGCGTGCGCGTGCGCGCAGCGAGACGCGGGGTTGATACGCGTTGGCTGTGGGTATATTCAACATGATCCGCTGCAGGTATTTGACCAGCCTGCGCTTCTCGGCGGCGGACAGGCCCCGCAGCAGCAGCCGTTCCCGTTCGAGCATCACGGCTTGCAGGTTCTGGCTCAGCGTGTCGCCTTTCGCCGTCAGTGAAATCTTGCGCCGTCGAGCGGCGCTGTCGTCGAACCGGATGAACTTCTTCGCATGCAGCACGCGCAGGCTGCGGCTGACGACGGCCTTGTGCAGGCCCGTATCGGCACAGAGGGTCATTGCCGTGCTGCCCGGATATCGCGACAGTGAGATGACCACCCGCGCATTGTTGATGCCCACCCGGAACCACTGCCGGTAGAGCACCGATGCGGCCGAAGCAATCTGCTTGCTGACCCGCCCCAGCAGGTAGGGCACGAACTGGTCGCGCACGAGGACGCGCACTTTTCGCGTAACTAGGCTCACGAGAACCCTCGGAAAACACCGTTCCCGCCATGATACCGCGCTCGCGTTGCACGGGTGCCATGGCCCTCAGTTCACGACGGGAATGGTCTTGGGCCCTTGCGGAAAGGTTTTGGGGTCGAAGCCCCGATCGATACGGAGGCCTGCGTGCGCCCGCGCGAACTGTTCGGCAGCCGCCGGTGTGACCGCCGTTTGCCAGAGAAACAGCTCCCGCAGGCTCGCAAGACCGCCGAGCGATGCCAGGCCCGCATCGCTGACCTTCGTTCCGTGCAGGTTCAAATACTGCAGCTTGTCCAGCTGTCTCAGCGGCACGAGCCCCGCGTTGGTCACGGGGTTCAATTCGAGACGCAACCACGCCAGGTTCTCGAACTGCCCGAACCCCTTCAGCTGCGCATCGGTGATTCCGGCGCCACGCAGGTTCAGCGCGTAGACCTGGCGCGCAATCTTCGCCAGCTCGGCCAGATCGGCGTCCGTCACGGGGCGGCTCGCGGTGTAGTCCACTTGCACCAGTGGGCTCCCAATGGCGATCGCTCGCACGACGAACCCGTTGCTTTCCAGGGCATCCACCACGCCAGCGTCGGGCACCGGAACATCTGCGGCGGGAGCAGCGAGGGGGACTGCCGCTCCGGCCACGAGTTCAGATGCACCCGACGCTGGCGGCCTGAAACCCAGTACCGTTTCGAGACTGGCGCGAATGTCAGGAGGTGGGTTCAAAGCCGCAAGGCTCGCCGTGCGGGGAGCGCCGGCGGCCACCCACCAGCGAACCGCTTCGGTTTGCGCCGCGCTGAGCGGCGTCTTGCCGTCGTGGGGCATGAAGTCCCTGTCGTTGGCTGGCAGGGAAATCCGTCGCACCAGATCGCTGTTCTTCGTATCCCCCGCTACGACCACCGGGCCGTGCTCGCCGCCCTTCATCAGCGTGGCGTACCTTGCGAGCGAGAGGCCACCTTTCTTCTTGCCGTCGTTGTGACAAGAGCTGCAGCGCTGTTGGAATGCGGGCGCGACGACATCCAGATAGATATCCGCCGATGCCAGATCCTTCGGCTTGGTCCTCGGCATTTGTTCGTCTGGCACACCCATCAGGCGGCGCACCGGAGCGGGCGCGTATTGCGCGAGATAAGTGTCGCCGTGTGTGAGATTGCCGCCGAAGTGGCCTGTGAGGAACAACAGTGCAACCACGGCAAGGGACAGTGCCGGCCAAACCTGTTCGTAGGCGCTGCTGACTTTCGCACGGAGCAGCCATGCCCCCAGTGCCAGAACGGCGAGCGAACTGCCGGCGAGGCGATGAGCCTGCACCGCCGCGGCATCGAATCCGCCTTCAGTGGCATGCAAATACCCGAGCGCCGCCGTGCCGACCGCGGAGATCCAGCCGAACAGCCACACTGCGTTGACTGCGGGCGCAAGGTACGCGAAGCGCTCGCGCCGCGAGGCCACCTCGAGCACCACCGCCAGCAGCAATATCCCGATGGGGAGGTGAAGCAGCAGGACGTGGAAACGGCCGAGAAAATAAAGCATCTCCGTCATAATGGGTGGGCTCGGGCGCTACGCGAGAATTCCCCGCACGACCTCTCCTGAGACATCTGTGAGGCGGAAGTCGCGACCCTGGTAGTGATAGGTGAGCTGCTTGTGATCGATGCCGAGCAGATGGAGCATCGTTGCGTGCAGGTCGTGAACCGTGACGGGATCCTTGACGATGTTGTAGCTGAACTCGTCGGTTTCGCCGTAGTGGGCGCCGCCTTTCACGCCACCGCCCGCGAGCAGATAGGTGAAGCATCCGCCGTGGTGATCGCGGCCCATCGTGTCGGTGAGTCCGCCCTGCGCGTAAGACGTACGGCCGAATTCTCCGCCCCAGATCACGAGGGTGTCCTCGAGCAGCCCGCGCTGCTTGAGGTCCGCGATCAACGCGGCCGTCGGCTGATCTACCGCCATACAGTCCGGCGGATGGCGCTCGGCGATGCGCGCGTGGTGATCCCACCCAACCTGTATCAGCTGCACGAACTTGACGCCTTCCTCGATGAGACGGCGGGTGAGCAGGCAGTTGCGTGCAAACGTGCCCGGCGTGTGCACGTCTGGCCCGTACATGTCGAGTATGTGGCGCGGCTCCGCCCCGATGTCCGCCACTCTCGGGATGGAGTCCTGCATTCGGTACGCCATTTCGTACTGCGTCACCTTTGAGAGAATCTCCGGGTCGCCGGAAACTCCGTACTGCACCTTGGCGAGCGCATTGATGACATCGAGCTCCGAGCGGCGCTGTTTGCGGTCGAGGCCATCCGGGCTGCCGATGTACGGCACAGGCTCGGCGCCCGCGCGGAACTCCACGCCCTGATAGTGCGACGGCAGGAATCCGGCGCCCCACAACCCTGAGGTGGCGCCAGTGCCCGAAGCCTGGTGCTGCGACTTCATGACGATGAAGCTGGGCACGTTCGCGTTGTCCGTGCCCAGCGCGTAGTTCACCCAGGCGCCGGCGGACGGGCGCCCCGAGAGCTGGAACCCCGTGTGCAGGAACATGGACGCCGGGTCGTGGTTCACGTGCTCCGTGGACATGGTGTGAATGAAGGCGATGTCATCGGCTATGCGGCCCACGCATGGAAACAGGTCGCTCACCCACGCGCCGGACTCGCCGTACTGCCGGAAGGGCCGTATCGGTGCCACCAGTGGGAAGGCGCTCTGCGCGTTGCTCATTGCCGAGATGCGTCCACCTTTGTTCTTCACGGACGGCGGAATTTCCTGTCCGTGCATCTTGATTAACGTCGGCTTGTAGTCGAAGGAATCCACCTGAGAGACGGCACCGCACATCTGAATGGAGATCACCCGCCGCGCGCGCGCGGCGAAATGACCGCTGTTGAGCACGCCCTTGTCCACGAGCCTGCCGCTTGCGGAGGCGGCACCGAATGCCTTGCCACCGAGGAGCCCGCCGGCCGCCACCAGCCCAAGCCCGGCGCCTCCCTGCAGGAATGAGCGGCGGGTGAGGGCAGCGATGCGGCTGGCAATCTCACGATCTGTTTCCGTACTCATGAATGTCTCGATGCGCTATCGAAGCGTGTAGGCGTCGGGGGAATTCATCACCGCGGCGGCCACCATCGTGAGCGCCGCCACTTGAGGCTGATCGAGTGTGGTGTCCGCAGGCGTCACGCCGATGCTCATCAGTTTCCTGGCGTCGTCCCGCGTGGCCGCCATGTGCGCGGCCTGCGCGGCACGATAGCCGGTGAGGATCGAGAGCTCGCTCTCCAGCGGATGGCGCCGGGTGGCGAGGCGGAACAAGGTGATGACCTGCGCTTGCGGGTCTGGCGTGAGGTGCATGACCCGCTCCGCCATCTTGCGATACGCCTCCATGTACTGAGGGTCGTTCAGTAGCACCAACGCCTGCAAAGGTGTGCTCGATACCCTGCGCGCCACAGTGGACACATTGCGATCCGCCATGTCGAACACCATCAGTGACGGCGGTGGAGCATTGCGCTTGAAGTAGGTGTACATCGTGCGCCGGTGGTACTCGTCATGCGGCACGCTGTACGGATAGAGATTGAGACCCGGGCTCGACCCTTCCCACACGCGGGGCGGCTGATAGGGGAAGACGCTGTCGCCACCGACTTTCGTGGCCAGAAGGCCGCTTGCGAACAGCGCGCCGTCGCGGATGGCTTCGGCCGGCAGGCGGTATCGCGGGCCACGCGCCAGCAGAGTGTTCCGCGGGTCCCGCTCCACCATCTCCTTCGGTACTTTTGACGATTGCCGATACGTCGCGGACGTCACGATCAGCTTCTGCATGTGCCGGATGTCCCATCCGGACTTCACGAACTCGATGGCGAGCCAGTCGAGGAGCGCCGGGTCGGTGGGATTGGAGCCCTGCGTGCCGAAATCCTCTACCGTGTCGACGATGCCCGTGCCGAAGTGCATCTGCCACAGGCGGTTCACGAAGACCCGGGCGGTGAGTGGGTTCTTCTTGTCGAACATCCACGCCGCAAGTCCCATACGATTCGGCGGCAGTTTCGCAGTGGATACGAAGACGCGAGTGGGCACGCCGGGTTGAACTTCCTTGCCGTGCTGGTTGTAGAGCCCGCGCTCCAGGATGTACGTGGGGCGCGGCCGAGGCGCATCCCGCGTGACCATCAGCTGCGGGATCACGCTCTCCACGCGCATTTCGCTCTCCACGGCCTCGCGCACGGCAGCCTTGCCGGCGATGACGCGCGGATCCTGGTCTGCGAGCAGGGCAGTGAGAGGCTGGCGCATCGCTGCCCGATCACCGGAAGCCACTGAGGCAGGGTCTTGCAGATAGCGCACTTCCAGCGGATTCAGCGCCTTCCTGAACACGCGAATCTCGTCCAGTGCGCCGCCCTTGAACTCGTTCACCTGGAAGCGCTTGCCGAACGCCAGACCGTAGTAGCTGCTGTAAAGGCTGTGCCCGCCCCGCGGCAACGCGCTGCGGGTGAGGCGATCACGATAGATATCAGTGCGCGCAGGTTGGCCGTCCACGTACAACTGCATGCCTGTGGCACGGCTCGACCCATCATAGGTTGCGCTGACGTGGATCCACTTGCCGGCGGGCAAGGGCTGAGCGGTCTGAACGCTGAGCATGTTGTACGGCGCCTGATGCGCAAGGTTGAACTGCAGCCGATTGTCGACAAGGGCCAACTCGTAGCCGCCGCTACCGAGGAAGCCCTGGTTGTAGAGCACATCGACGAAATCGTAAGGCTCCTTCTCACGCAGCTTGATCCACAGGTCGAGGCTGAATTCCTGGGTGCGCTCGTAGCGGCCCACATCCTTCGCCGCGAAGCCGACCGTGTCGTTGAGCAGAACGGCTTTGCCTCTCACTCCCTCGATGAACGTCGCGTTGTTCACCGCGCCGGGCGCGCCGTCAGACACGCCGCTCGGTGTCCAGCGCAGTTCCTCGGCCTTGAGGCCGATGGGCAGCTGGCGGCGCGTGATCGCGATGGGGTTGTGGAAAATGAAACCGGTCTTCAGCGCCTCCCGGAAGGCCTGGCCGAGGTCTTCCGAGGCGAGGTGCCCGAGCATGTGTTGCCGGTCTTCGGCGTCACCGGCATCGCTCGGCCCTCTGCGGCGGCCGTAACCGTTTTTGGTTGCTGGCCCGATCATGAGCGAGTCGGTGGATGCGGCGAAGGTGGAGTCGAGCGGATACCACGCTTCGAGCCCCGCATCGAGGGAGCCTTTGACAGTCGCAGTGAGCCCGCCCGCCGGGGTTTGCAGCAGGGTGCCTGCTTTGGCATCCGCGTCCTTGCGGGCCGACGCGAGAGTCGCGGCATATTCGTTTTGTGCCGCGGCCGTTACCGCGTGTGCCGCCTTCAGGGCCACGGTCTGCCCGGGGGTGGGCCACGCGAGCGTGGGGCCCATCGGCGCGCCATCGCTACTCTCAGTGTGGATGCCGCGCTCGTCGATGCTGTTGAAGTAGCCGCCGAGCTGGTAGTACTCCGCCTGGCTGATCACGTCGTACTTGTGGTCATGGCAGCGTGCGCAGCCCACCGTGAGGCCCATGAACGCCTTGCCCATGAGCTCCGCGCGCTCGTTCACGTACTCGACGCGAAACTCCTCGTCGATGATGCCACCCTCGTTGTTCCGCTTGCCCATGCGCAGGAACGAAGTGGCGAGCAACTGCTCCGTGGTGGGTTGCGGAAGCAGATCACCGGCTACTTGCCACGTGACGAACTGGTCGTACGGAATGTTGCGCGCGAACGCCGAGATGACCCAATCCCGGTACGGATGCATCAGGCGCCCGGTGCCATCGTTCAGGTAACCGTCGCTGTCACCGTAGCGGCCGACATCCAGCCACATCTGCGCCATGCGCTCGAAGTAAGCGGGAGTCTCGAGCAGGCGATCGACCCGTTTTTCATATGCATCCGGGCTGCGGTCCGCGATGAACGCGTCTACTTCTTCCAGTGTCGGCGGCAGGCCGGTGAGATCCAGCGTGACGCGATTGATCAGCGTCTCGCGGTCCGCCTGCCCGGATGGGGCGAGCCCCTCTTTCGTGAGCCGCGCGAACACGTATCGGTCGATGGGGCCGGCGGCGCGGCTGTCGAACTTCGATGCTTGCGGCTGCACCAGGGCAGGGGGAATGTAGGCCCAGTGCTGCCGGTACTTCGCGCCTTGCTCGATCCACTTGAGCAGCGTCGCAATCTCGACCGGCGCGAGCACCTTGTGCGCCTCCTTCGGCGGCATGCGCTCATCCGGATCGGTGGCGGTGATGCGCCGGATCAGCTCGCTCTCGCCCGGCCTGCCCGCAACGATGGCGTGCTTGCCGGGACTCTCGGGCAGCTCAGCGAATGCGCTGTCGGCAATATCCAGCCGCAAGCCCGCCTTGCGCGTGGAATCTGCGAGGCCATGACAGCGGAAACAGTTCTGGGACAGGATCGGGCGGACGTGCCAGTTGTAGTCGACCTGCTCCGGCACGGCGGCCAACGCCTTGGCGACCTCGGCCGGTGGATCGTAGTGCGAGCCGCACGCTGCGAGCGCAAGCGTGCAGCCCGCGGCCGTCACGCTCAACTTCGACCGTCTTCCGTTGTCGGCCTTGCGCATGTCTGCTACCTCAATGCCAGGCGGAAAAAGCCGCGCCTTTTGCCGCCGGAAACGCAGCCACTGTCCGCAAAAGGGCCGGGCCGCGCAGGCCGAAGGCCACTTTTGCCCATCAACTAATACTCTTCGTACTTCAACAAGCAGTGATATTCGGTGAGCTCGGTACCGGGCCTGCGCACGAATTCGAGGCGCGCAGTCCACGGTGCCGTGAATGTTTTCGGGTCGTCGAATGTCACGAGATCCTCGAGACGCTTGCCGCCATTGATGAGGCGCAGGCGCTCGGTGACGCGCAGGGCGGTGCTGTGAGGCATGCCGTCGCGATCCAGGAACGTGGTGTCGTAGAAGCCGATGGTTTCCACCACCAGCGTTTCACCGTCCCAGCGGCCAACGGACTGGCCCATGTAGCTGGTATCCACATCGGCGGCAGGTGGAAGGGACTCATTCAGGTAGATGTGCCGCAGCAGGTGCTGGTACTCGTGAATGATCGTCACCTTGCGCGGCGTCTGCAGAATCATCAGTGGCTTCGGCGCCCACATGACGCGCGGCGTGCCGGGCGGCACGCATCGGGACATATCGGATTTCGGCTTGAGCTGCTTGCGCGCGACAAGGTTCTGCTCGTACACCTTGCGTGCGTCCGCCGTCAGCGGCGGCGCCTTGCCCTCGATGGTGCGAATCGATCGCTCGTAGCGCGTCACTTGCCACACGCCACTGATGTCCGGCGTGGCAAGCGCGGGGTTGCTGCTCGCCACCGCACACCAAGCCAGCATTGCGCCGGCGAGAGTCCATTGGAGGGGCGTTCGAGTCATGGCTCCTAAAACTTCTTCAGCACGCCGTTCGAGTCCGAGGCATTGCGATTGTTTTCCTCGCAGATGTATTCGAGGAGGCGGATTTCGGGGCGCCATTTCCAGATGCGCACGGCGGTCCAGGGTTTGGTGAAGGCCTTCGGATCGTCGATGGTGAACAGGACCTCGAGCGTGTCCTGCACCTTGCGGATGCGTTCCACCACGTGAAGCTGATCGGAATGCAGCGTGCCGGCCTCGTCGATCTGCGTCTCCTTCACCATGCCGATGGTGTCGATCACCAGAGTGTCGCCTTCCCAGTGGCCTACCGAGTGACCCATGAAAGTCGGTTCGAACTTAGCTGGGTGTTGGGCGTTCATGTGCACGATGCGGAACATGTGCTGCACCTCGTGCAGGAACACGGTTCTCTGTGGCGTCTGGATGATCTCGACAGGGTAGGGCGCAGCGATGATGCGGGGGACACCGCTCGGGAGGCAGTCGGCAGTAGGGTCGTACAGAGGGTTGCCGGCCACCTCGGCGGCCACCCGTTTCTCGAACTCCTCCTTGGTCCAGGGCTGCCATGGCGGGTTAGCCGCATCCATCGGCTTGATCTTGCGATCGTAGCCCGGTGTCTGCCAGACACCGGAAATGTTGGGTACCGACTCCGGAACCCGTGCGTCCCTCAAACCCGCTTCACCCAGCACTGGTGGCGTTTCCACCGCGGCTGATAGCGTAGCGAGCAGCGTGATGGTTGCGGCGGATGCCGCAAGCCTCATGCAGCGACGGATTCCATGAGTTGTATCGCTGAAAAACACGAAGGCCATCTCCCCCCTCCCCGTGCCTGAGGCGACTGTACGAGAAATCCCTGGGCGGAGCATGCCTGATGGGCGCGCCGCAGGGGGCGACGACCACTGATTGAACAGCAGGGCTGCTACGGGGCTCCGCGAAAGGACTCGCCGGCCCCTGAAGTTGCTAGAGCAACCTCCGGGCCAGCGGCCACGTACAGTGTGCGCTCGCTGGCACTCAGCGCCACGCCCCCCTGTGCCCGACAGTTTGAACGGCGCAAGGGTTTGCACCGATCCGCGCAAGTCACACGCGAGCATCGATGTCGCGTTGGGTGCCTACGGCCGCCGCGACGTTCGCGCCAGCTTCAGTGTTCCTCTGACCAGGTGGCTAGATATTGAAGCCGCGGCGGTTGATTTCAGCGCAGGCCGAGCCACCGATACACTTCGGGTACGTCACAGTGCGCGACGTTGAATCGCCAGTACGCCGTCGCACGGCCATCCGGCCGGAACAGTTCGCCTGGCGCCAGCAGCACGCCTTTGCGTAACGCTTGCTGCCAAAGTTTTCCAACGGGCATGCGCGAATCGAGCGCGGCCCAGGTAAACAGGCCGGCAGAGGTGGGAAAGGCGAACTGCGCACCGCGCTTCTCGAACTCGTGACGCATGCGGAGGGTTGTGGGGCCGTGCGGCGCCGGCGAACGAAGTATCCGGCTCGCGACCGGACATCGATTGCGCCAGCTGCCAGCAATGCGCTGTAGATCTCGGCGGCGCTGAAAGCGCTGATGTGCCGCTCGCGCGCGAGCTGGCGCACGGAGGGCAACCGAGAGCCCGCAGGCAGCTCGCCGGATTCGATCTGGGCGCGTAGCTCCCCCGTCAGGCGGGCCACGACAGGCAGGGACTTCTTTCGAGGGGCCTGGGGCACTGAGTTACCGTTCTTGAAGTCGGTACAGTCTAATACCGCCTCTGCCGCCGGGCGCTCCCGGTCAAGGCTAATACCCCTTTTGGGGTTGAAAAGCTCAGTACAGCCCGGGTGATTTTCGGGCATCGTGTGCTGGTCCGGAAGGGCGCGCAGAACTAATTTAGCCGCAGGGTTACGCAACTCAGCGGCACGCCAGGTCTAAAGATGAACACGAAGCAAGTGAACGACAAAAATTCAGGCTCGCCGGCCCCGCTCGAGTGGATCCCGCACTGGATCGATGGGCGATTGCAGGCCGGCACGGGGCGCGTCGCCTCTGTTCATGATCCGGCACTGGGCCGCGCCGTGCGGCAGTTGCACCTCGCCAGCAAGGCTGAGGTCGGCACTGCCGTGGCAAGCGCTGCCAAAGCGTTTCCTGAATGGTCGCGGCTCACAGCGCTGCGCCGCGCACGCATTCTTTTCAAGTTCAAGGATCTGCTGGACACGAACTCCCGGCGCCTCGCCGGCCTCATCACTGAGGAGCATGGGAAAACCCTCGATGACGCGATTGGTGAAGTCACGCGCGGAATCGAAGTTGTGGAGTTCGCCTGCGGCGCGCCGCATCTGCTGAAAGGCGAGTTCAGCGACAGCGTGGGAAGGGGAGTCGACAGCTACAACATGCGCTTGCCGCTCGGTGTAGTGGCCGGCGTGACGCCGTTCAATTTTCCCGCGATGGTGCCCTTGTGGATGATTCCGCTGGCGCTTGCGTGCGGCAACACCTTCGTGCTGAAGCCTTCCGAACGGGATCCTTCCGCCGCGCTGCTCATCGCGAGCCTGTTGAAGGAAGCGGGCCTTCCCGACGGCGTGCTGAATGTCGTTCACGGTGACAAGGAAGCGGTCGATGCGCTGCTCGATCATCCGCAGATCGCCGCCATCAGCTTCGTTGGCTCGACGCCCGTGGCGCGCTATCTGCAAGAGCGCGGTGTACACGCGGGCAAGCGCGTGCAGGCGCTCGGTGGGGCGAAGAATCACATGGTCGTCATGCCCGATGCGGATGTCGATAGTGCTGTCGAAGCTTTGATGGGCGCCGCCTTCGGTTCGGCGGGCGAACGCTGTATGGCTATTTCGGTGGTCGTCGCCGTCGGCGACACCGTGGCCGATGCGCTGATTCAGAAACTGCGAGCGCGGATGGGCGAGATGCGCGTCGGCGCCGGGCGAGACGCTGATATCGACATGGGTCCGCTGGTCACCTCCCAGCATCTGGCGAAAGTGCGGGATTTTATCGATGTCGGTGTGCACGAGGGCGCGAAGTTGCTGGTGGATGGCCGCGATCATTCGGCCTGCGGATCGGATGGCTATTTCCTCGGCCCCACGTTGTTCGATGGTGTGCAGAAAGATATGCGCGTCTATCGCGAGGAGATCTTCGGCCCCGTGCTGGGCGTCGTGCGCGTGAAGGACTATCAGTCGGCTGTCGAGCTGATCAATGCGCACGAGTTCGCCAACGGAGTGGCCGTCTTCACACGCAGCGGTGCAGTCGCGCGTAATTTTGTCTCCGATATCGAAGTGGGCATGGTAGGCGTCAATGTGCCGCTGCC
>JBDTUL010000105.1:0-13784 GCA_040007735.1 Gammaproteobacteria bacterium
GGCGTTGCAACGACCACAGGGCGGGGTCCGTCACGCGGGGACCAAACACCTTCAGCCACCAGAGCTTCTGCAGCCTGGCCGGATTGGGTGTGACTTTTTTGAGCAGGCGGCGCGGCATAAAGGCGCGTGACTCTAGCAGATGGTCTTTTCATTCGCGTTTTTCGTCGGGGTACTCGCGCTGCTGCAGCTTCCAGCGCTGCCCACTGTGTGGATTGCGCTTCCGCTCCTGGGCGTGGCGGCGCTTTCGCTTTGGGTGCAACGACAGGCTCGCTGGCCTGCCGCGCTTGCCGGGGTGGTGCTCGGATTTCTGTACGCCGGCCTGGACGCTCGTGACTATCTCGACCACCGATGGCCTGACGCGCGTGCGGATGATCGCGTTATTGCGAATGTCGTAATCGATACCGTGCCGGCCGCCCGCGGCGGAGATTGGGACTTCGACGGGATTGTCACGGTGTCAGCCCCACTTGCGATCTCGCGGCCCTTTCGCGTGCGCATCCTCTCGCGAGATGAAGCGGTGCGGCCGCACGCCGGCGAACGATGGAACCTAATGCTCGCACTACGCCCTCCGCGCGGCCGTGCGAATCCCGGCGGGGCGGACTTCGAGCGCACGCTGTTTCATGACGGCGTGCATGCATTGGGTGTAGTCGTCAGCTCCCCCCTCAATCGCCGCATCGATGCAGGTCATCGACCGCTGGACGCTCTCCGTGAGCGTATCGCGAGGCATATCGATGAGCGGGTGGCAGACCGGGATGCATCCGCGTTGATCTCTGCGTTGGCGGTCGGTGTCACCACGAACCTGTCTCGCGAGCAGTGGCGTGTATTCAACGTCACCGGCACTACGCATCTTGTCGCCATTTCTGGCATGCACGTCACCCTGTTTGCAGTGGTCGCGTTCGCGGCGTCGCGTAGGCTGTGGTCGTATGGTTTGTGGCGTGTGATCCGCTGGCCACGCGAGACCTTCGCGGCAGTTGTCGGCTTCAGTGCCGCCACGGGTTACGCGACGCTGGCCGGCCTTTCCGTGCCCACTCAGCGCACGCTCATCATGCTCGGCGTGTGGCTCATGGCACGCTGCGTGGCTCGTGCGAGCGCGCCGTTTCACTCATTTTCGCTCGCACTGGCCGCGGTGTTACTGCTGGACCCGTTCGCGCCGCTCTCGGCGGGGTTCTGGCTGTCGTTCGGTGCGATGGCCGCCATTATTTTGGTTTCGAGTGGGCGATTCGCGCGCCGGAGTCTGCTTGTCGAAGCGGCAGTCGTGCAGTCAGCGGTCACTGTCGCACTCACGCCGCTGACAATGGCTGTCTTCGGCTCCGTGTCGATCATCGGCCCACTGGTCAATGTCGCCGCGATACCCGCGATCAGTTGGGTGTTCGTGCCGACCATCCTGTTGTCGATGGTGTTCATGGCAACGCTCCCTGTGCTGTCGGACCATCTTCTTTCTCTGGCGGCGTGGATGCACAACATGGGTTGGCCCTGGCTCGCGAGTGCGGCCGATCTGCCTTGGTCACTCATTCACGCCAGCCCGCCCGAGTGGTGGTACGCGGGTGCAGCGGTGGCCGTATTCATCAGCCTGCTGCCTCTGCCTTACATGCTTCGCGCCGCGCCTATTGTGTGCATGATGACGTTGGCAGCCGCTACGCCCGCTGTGCTCTTGAGCGGTGCCGCGGAGATCACGGTGCTGGATGTGGGCGAGGGCACCGCCATCGTCGTTCAGACAGCGCGGCACACACTTGTCTATGGCACCGGCGATGGATACGGAACCGACGGGCACGTCACCGAAAGTGTCCTCGTGCCATTTCTGCGAAGTCGCGGGGTGCGAAAGGTGGATACGCTGGTCGCGAGCGGGCTCACTCCGGCGAATTCCGCTGGCATTACGGCACTGCTCGCGGAGATGGACGTTGACGCCACCCTCATCGGTGGAAGGGCGCCTGCGGACTTCGAGGGAGCGCGCGGTTGCCGCACGGTTGGTCCGTGGGTCTGGGATGGAGTGGTGTTTCGCATGCTGAAGCTGAAGGACGCCAGCGTGAGCGACGCGGATAGCTCACACCTTTGCGTGCTCCTCGTTGAAACGGAGTCCGGTCGAACTCTGCTGCCCGGAGACCTCGACGCAAGTGCCGAGCGAAGCCTGGCGCGTGCTGGTGGGTTGCAGGCTGACTTCGTCGTGGTGCCCCGCCACGGGAGCGATTCTGCGTCGACGCTCGAGTTCATCGCTGCCGTCGACGCGCGCTGGGCTGTCGTCTCCGGGCGACGCGTCCGGAATGCAAAAGAGAAGCCGGCCATCAACCGCTGGCGCGATCACGGCGTCGTGGTGCTGAGGACCGGCGACCTGGGCGCAATTCGCTTCGGGTCGAGCCCCCGCCAGGGCGTGCAGAACGAGAGCGATACGCCTCGCGGCTGGCGCCAAGGTGATTCCTTTCGGCAATTGGGCACATTGTGGCGGTCGTTGCCTTGAGCGCCGGTTCCTCTCCGGTATGATGCGGCCACCCTAAAGTGCCTCGGGATCGACAGAATGTGGGAAATCGTTCGGGCCGGCGGCCCGATGATGTGGCCGATCATCGTCTGCTCCGTGGTCGCAGCGGCGATCATCCTGGAGCGGGTGTGGACACTGCAGGATCGGCGCGTTCTGCCGCGCGAGCTGCCGAAGAAAGTGTCGCAGCTCATCGAATCCAACCAGATCAATGACAAGGTCATTGCGGCGCTGGAGCAGAACTCTCCGCTCGGGCGCGTGCTGGCCGCAGGTCTCACGAACCGCCATCGCCCGCGAGAGGTGATGATGGAACGGCTGCAGGACACCGGCCGCCACGTCATCCATGAGCTGGAGCGCTTTCTAAACACGCTCGGCACCATCGCCGGTATCTCCCCGCTGCTCGGGTTGCTGGGCACCGTCACGGGCATCATCAAGGCGTTCAATGCCATCCAGGCGGGCGGCATGGGCGATCCGCGTGCTCTGTCCGGCGGCATCGCGGAGGCGCTCATCACCACGGCCGCGGGCCTGGTGGTGGCCATTCCGTCGCTGTTCGCCTATCGCCTCCTGCGCAGCAAGGTGGACGGCATCGTCATCGCGATCGAAAAGGACGCCATCCGGCTCGCCGATGCGGTCGAGGCCGCACAGGCCAACCCGCGCGTGGCGGCGCCCTGAGCCATGAATCTCAAGCCGCGGCGGGCTGAAGAGCCCGAGATCAATCTGGTCTCGCTCATCGACGTGGTGCTGATGCTCGTCGTGTTCTTCATGCTGTCGGCCCAGTTCGTGGACGAGGGCCGCGTCCACATTCGCTTGCCACAGGCATCCGGCGCGCCGCAGGCAAAGCGGGAGGCGGAGCCGCTGGTCGTGGCCGTTACGCAGGGCGGCGGCTATCGCGTCAATGGCAAGGAACTCATCAATTCCAGCGCTGACACATTGCGGGCCGCGCTCGTCAAGGAGGCCGGCTCGGATCGCAGCCAGCGCGTCACGCTGCGCGCGGATGGCCGCGCCACTCACCAGTCCGTCATCACCGCCATGGACGTGCTCGGGCGTCTGGGCTTCTCGGAAATGAACGTCGCCACCACCAAGGAAGAGCAGGCGGAGAAACCTTGAGGGAGGCGCGTGTTGCCGTCGCGCCGACGGTGCCCGCGGATGCGCGGGAGGTGTATGCCCGCCTCATGCGCTACGCGAAACCGCACTGGAAGCCGTTCGCCGTCGCGGTAGCCGGCACGGCGCTGTTCGCCGCCACGAACGGTGCGTTCGTCTGGTTCCTGCAAACGTTCCTGAACGACGCGTTCGCCGACAAGGCGCGGCCGCCGTACCTGCTGTGGTTCGTGCCCACGTCCATCATCGTGCTCTTCTTCGCGCGCGGCATCGGCGACTACATCTCGAACTACTTCACCGGCTACGTGGGCCGGCAGATCATCAAGTCGATGCGCGGCGAGTTGTTCGCGAAGTATCTGCGCCTGCCGGTTTCGTACTACGACCAGGCCGCCTCAGCCGCCATGCTTTCGCGCCTCACCTACAACATCGAGCTGGTGGCCGAGGCGACCACCAACTCCTTCACGTCCCTGGTCCGCGATTCGCTCACCTTCGTGGTGCTGATCGGCTCGCTGTTCTGGATGAACTGGCGCCTCGCGGCGTTCGTCATCCTGCTGGTGCCTTTGCTCAGCTGGCTGGTGAGGAAGGTCAACCTGCTGTTCCGGCGGTATAGCGCGCGCATCCAGAATTCGATGGGCGATGTCACGCGCGTGGCCAAAGAGGCGCTGGAAGGCCAGCGCGTCATCAAGGCCTTCAACGCGCAGGACTACGAGCAGCGCGCCTTCGAAACTGTGAACGAGCGCAATCGACACGCGCAGATGCGGCTCATCGGCACTCGGGCGGCCAGCAACCCCATCATCCAGGCTATTGCGGCGCTGGGTCTTGCCGGCATCATGTATTTCGCGGTTCGCCAGGTGCTTGCGCACGAGCTCCAGCCGGGGGACTTCATTGCGTTTCTGGGCGCCCTCGTGTTCTGCTCGCAGAGCCTGCGAAGCATCGTGAATGTGTTCGGACCTTTGCAGCAGGGCATCGCGGCCGGAACCAGCGTGTTCGAAGTACTGGACACGCCGGATGAGGATCAAGGCGGGTCGCGTCGCCTCGAGCGTGCCGTCGGCGCCGTCTCGTTCCGGGACGTTGGATTCATCTACTCGGAAGAGAAGGGCGCAGTGCTGCGCGGAGTCAGCGTCGAGGTCGAACCGCGCACTACGCTTGCCATCGTTGGCAAGTCGGGCAGCGGCAAGAGCACGCTCGTGAGTCTGGTGCCGCGCTTCTACGACCCACAGCAAGGCGCCGTGTTGCTGGATGGCGTGGACGTGCGCGAATACACGCTGCAGGACCTGCGCAACCAGGTGAGCGTAGTGAGCCAGGAGATCGTGCTGTTCAACGACAGCATTCGAAACAATATCGCGTTCAGCATGACAGGCGCCTCGAAGTCCGATGTCGAAGCGGCGGCGCGCGCGGCGTACGTGCTGGATTTCACGGACGAGCTGCCTGAAGGGCTCGACACTATCGTCGGCGATCGTGGGGCGCTGCTGTCCGGCGGGCAGAGGCAGCGCATTGCCATTGCACGCGCGTTGCTGAAGAACGCGCCGGTGTTGATTCTCGACGAGGCGATGTCGGCGCTCGACACCGAGTCGGAACGCCGCATCCAGTCGGCCATAGAGCAGCTCAGGCGAGATCGGACCACGCTGGTAATCGCCCACCGGCTCTCGACCGTCGAGCAGGCCGATCGCATCATCGTAATGAGCGAAGGCGCCATCGTGGAGAGCGGCACGCACCGAGAGCTCATTGCTCGCGACGGTCACTATGCCCAGCTCCACCGGTTGCAGTTCAGCGCGTGACCCCGCGCCCGCGCGAATAGTGGCACGCGCAATCACAGGACTGGCCACATCGGCGCCTTGGCGGCGCAGTGGTGCGCCAAGCATGGAACATTTGTCCGCGAATCTGCGGCTGGCCGAACCGGCCGAATGCAGAGCAGCGGCTTAGGCGTGGAACGCGCAATCACACGTCTCTGGTACCACGGCGGCTTCGCCGCCACGCTGCTACAGCCCCTCGCCTGGTTGTATGGCGCTGTTATTGGCGCGCGCCGCAGTTTCTATCGGCACGGCTGGCTCACTGCCAACCGGGTTGCGCGTCCTGTGGTAGTGGTCGGCAATCTCACGGTGGGCGGCACCGGCAAAACTCCTTTGGTGGCGTGGCTCGCCCAACGGCTGGCCGAACGGGGCATAAAGGTCGGCATTCTGTCCCGTGGCTACGGCAGCACGGCCAGCTCCCCCCGCATCGTCGAGCTGACTTCGCACTGGCGCGACGTCGGCGACGAGCCTCTGCTACTGCGCCGACGAACCGGTTGCCTCACCGTCGTCTCTATCGACCGCGTCGCCGGCGCAAAAGCGCTGATCGAGTGCGGTGTCGACGTCATCCTCGCCGACGATGGCCTCCAACACCTGCGCCTCGCGCGCGACTGCGAAGTCATCGTGGTGGACGGCGCCCGCGGCTTCGGCAACGGCCGCCTGCTCCCGGCAGGGCCGCTTCGAGAGCCGGCAAGCGAACTGGCACGCGCCGACCTGATCGTCATCAATGGCCCGCCCGACCATGCCTCCATCGCTCACGCCGGGCCGCACTCGGCCTGCCTTGCCACTGCGGGCCCAGACTCAAAGGGCCGCACCGTGCAGATGTCGCTGGCGGCAGGCGAGGTCACGCCGCTGGCCGGTGGCGCCGCGCCGAGACCGTTGAGCACTTTCCAGGGCCAGCGCGTGCACGCCGTAGCCGGAATCGGCAACCCCCCGCGCTTCTTCACCGACCTCCGCAGCCATGGAATCGAAGTGGTAGAGCACCCGTTTCCGGACCATCACCCCTTCAGCGCCGCCGATCTCGAATTCGGCGACGGCGCGCCGATCCTCATGACCGAGAAAGATGCCGTAAAATGCCGCCTGTTCGCGAGCGAGCGGGCCTGGTACGTGCCGGTCACCGCCCGGTTCAGCGAACCGCAGGCTACCGTGGCGCTGGAGCGTGTGATCCAGAAGCTCGGCTTATCAGTGAGTGCCAGAGGTTAGACATCGCGATGGATTCCAGACTGCTCGAGATTCTCGCGTGCCCGATCTGCAAGGGCCCGCTGAAGTACCAGCGTGACGCCCAGGTGCTCGTCTGCCGCATGGATCGGCTCGCGTACCCCATTCGCGATGACGTGCCGGTCATGCTGGAAGAGGAAGCCCGCCAGCTCGCGGCAGACGATCCGCTGCTCGAACGGCGATCGCAGGAGTGAGCGGCGAACTGCAGGTGAGTGCGCGCGCGAGGCTGTGGTGACCCGCGACGGCAGCAAGGCCGGGGCGGCGTTTCGTATCGTCATTCCGGCGCGCTACGGGTCCACCCAGTTGCCGGGCAAGGCGCTCATCGTTATTGCCGGAAAGCCCATGATTCAGTGGGTGTATGAGCGCGCTCACCGCTCGGGAGCCAGCGCTGTTCTCATTGCGGCCGACGATCAACGCATCGTTGCGGCAGCAAGCGCATTCGGCGGCTCGGTCGTCATGACTGCGGATACGCATGCCTCTGGCACCGACCGCATTGCCGAGGTCGCGAGCGCCCAGCGCTGGGCGGACAGCGACATCGTGGTGAACGTTCAGGGCGATGAGCCTCTGATGCCGCCCGCGTTGATCAACCAGGTGGCAACGATACTGCACGATCATGAAGGGGCGGACATTGCGACGCTGGCCTCACCCATCACGGCGCTTGCGCAGTTGATGGACCCGAACGTCGTAAAGGTTGTGACGGATGTTGCGGGACGTGCGTTGTATTTCAGCCGGGCACCGATTCCGTGGAATCGTGATTCGGCGCCGTCAGGTCTCGATAGCCAGACTCGCTTTGACGGCGCCCGCCGGCACGTTGGAATCTATGCTTACAGGGTGGCGGCGCTTTTGCGGCTGGCGTCGCTGCCGCCGACTTCACTCGAGAACACTGAGAAGCTCGAACAGTTACGAGCGCTCGAGAATGGCTTCGAGATCCGTGTGGCAGATGCGGTTGAGTTGCCCGGTGCAGATGTGAATACTGCTGAGGATCTTCAGCGAGTGACGCAGATTTTGGCTTCGAAAGCCTGAGCTAAAAAAGAAGTTTTATCTTCAGCCGCCTCGCGATTGAGGGCTTCTGAAGACCGCAGAATCAAGAAGCCCTCAATCACCGGGCGGCTGGAGAGAGCCCTCAGTTGCGGGGCGGCTGAAATAGAGTCTTTCAACGCTCCAAGTCATAAACCGGCGGCGCCCCATTCTGAATGAAGGTGCAAGGCGTCTTCCCGCTCGCACAGACATGCTCCTGCATCTTGATCATCTGAGTTTCACCGGTAGCGACTTGGCGACGAGATAGGTTTCCAGCGCTTCGCGAATCTGAAGGTGCGCCCAGTCTTCACCGGTACATCGACCACGCCGCCATGACCGAAGAGCCACGGTTTCTTGATGAGCACAACCTCGTGTCCGGCATTCGGACCATAGGTGCTCACGCGGTGACAAGCACGGCCAGTACGGCAAACAGGAGCGTTCTCATGGGAGAGCCTTGGTCCAGCCGTGAAGGTCACGATTCGCAACGAGCGGAAGGGTAGTCATTCAGGCGCCGTGTTTCCGTGCGCTCGGTCAAGACGTAGAATTCCCCTAACTTTTGCACGGGAAAACGCAGTGCGAATCTTGTTCGTCTGTCTCGGGAACATCTGCCGCTCGCCCAGCGCCGAAGCCGTCCTGCGTGAAATCGCCGCGCGCGAAGCGCCTGAGCTGCTCATCGAAGTGGACTCTGCGGGGACGGCGGGCTATCACATCGGCGATCCACCCGATGCCCGCTCCACCGAAGCGGCGCGCCTGCGCGGTTACGACATGACGCCGCTTCGCGCGCGCATCGTGGACCCCGAAGACTTCGAGCGCTTCGATCTCATTCTGGCCATGGATCAGGACAACCTCGCCACGCTACAGAAGCGCGCGCCTGCCGCGCGCCGCGAGCGTGTGCGGTTATTCCTGGAATTTGCGCCTGACGCGGGGAGGGCGGAGGTGCCCGACCCGTACTACGGCGGGGCCGCCGTATTCGAAGAAGTGCTCGATCTGGTGGAGGCCGCATCACGCGGCCTGCTCGTTCACTTGCGGGGAAAAACGCGAGCCGCCTAGGAGCCTGTCCGAGCAGTAGACGGCTATTGCTCGGACAGGCTCCGCAGCGGCTCGCGCTTACTTTCTACTCCTCGCGATTCCCTGTCGGTACGGGTGCCGACTCGGACGGTGCCGAGGACCAGACCACGTACGGCCGGGCCTGTCCCGACCCTGAGGTTTCCGCAGCCGGCTTCGGCTCGAAATGCGCAGCCGGCGCCGGGCTGGCCGGAGCTGGCGCGCTTTCGCGAGGCGCGGGGCGAGACTCTTCCGAGCCGCGCGATTCACGCTCCTGATAACCGCGGTCCTGCGAGCCCTGTGACTGTGAACCTTGGGGCTGCGAGGAGTGATCGTGGCCCGGCTGGCCCTGATCGCCGTGACTGTCATGGCTTGCGTGGCTGGGGCCGGCGTCGCTCGGCCCGGACTCGTGGAAGTCGTGCGAACTGTGAGAGTCCGCGCCGTTCCCATAGCCTGGTCCGTACCCCGGCCCCATGCCGGGGCTCGGTGCACGGTTGCCGTCGACGTCACGCGGCGCTGAGCCGCCCGCGTCGCCGCCACCCTCTGCACCGTTCTCACCGCCTGCGCGGCTGCCGTTGAAGTCCCGGTTTCCACCGCCGCCACCGCGGCGGCCGCGACGGCGACCGCGACGACCGCGGCTCGGCCCGTTGCCGGCTCCGGCACGTGATTCGTCGGTCCCCCCCATACCCGGCGTGGCGCCAAGACCAGCAGCACCTTCTGCATCCGGCGCAGGGCCTGCTACCACCGCGTTGGAGGCGATTGCCGCAGAGTTCAACGGAGCGGCTGCCGCTGCGGCCTCATCGTTCCTCGGCGGTCGTGCTTCACGATCCCGATTTCCATCACCACGGCCGTCACCGCGGCCACCATCGCCCCGACCGCCTTCGCGCGGACCTCGTGAGCGATCTCGATTGCCATCGCGTGGCGGACGGCCCTCAGAGCTGCGTCCTCCACCCGCGTGTCCCTCGGCGCTGCGGCCTTCGCCGCCGCCGGCACTGCGGCCTTCCGGGCTGCGACCTTCGCCGCCGCCCCGTCCGCCCCGATTGCGGTCGCGATCCCGATTCCCGTCGCGATTTCCATCGCGGCTGGCATCTCGCGAACCTTCTGCACCGCCGGCGCTGACGCCGCCCGCTACCGGTTCACGATCACGCGGCGGCCTGTCGCCACCGGGCCGATGTGAGCGATGGCCGTCACGGCCATCACGACGGCCATCACGACGATGCCCACCGCGATCGCCACGATCGCTGCTTCCACTGCGTTCTCGCCGTGGGGCAGCGCTGGTCGAGGCTGCTGCCACAGGAGGAACCACTGGCGCAGGCGCCGGTGCGTCGCCCACGAGCCAGCGCTTCATACGTCCAAACACGCCCAACTGCGGAGCGGGCGCGGCGGGCTCCGGCGGAGCCTGCAACACGGGCAACTGAATGGGCGCCGATGTCGTGGGAAGAATGGCCGCAACCGCCGGTATTTCGAGCACCGGCTTCGCATCCTGACCTGTACCCGGCTCCCCGACCACAGCCGCCGTCGGCATGAGATAGCTCAACGTCTTGTTCTCGGCGAGCTCCGTCTCATCGTCACGCACGCGCCTCAGCGAGTACTCAGGCGTCTGAATATTCGGATTCGGCACGATGACGAGCTCGGCCGAGCTCTTGTCTTCGAGCTGACGCAACCACTCGCGCTTTTCGTTGATGAGGTAGGTGGCCACTTCGACGGGAACCTGCGCAATGACGCGCGAGGTGCGGTCCTTGCGAATTTCCTCGCCGATGAGGCGAAGGATGGCCAGCGCCATCGATTCGACGCTGCGAATGCTGCCGATGCCCACGCAACGCGGGCACACGATGTGGCTCGAGTCGCTGAGGGAAGGGCGCAGACGCTGACGTGACATCTCGAGCAGGCCGAACCGGGACAGGCGCCCGATCTGGATACGCGCCCGATCCATCTTCATGGCATCGCGCAGCCGGTCCTCGACGTCGCGCTGGTTCTTGGTCGACTCCATGTCGATGAAGTCGATGACGATCAGGCCGCCGATATCCCTGATGCGAAGCTGGCGGGCGATCTCGTCCGCCGCCTCCAGGTTCGTGTTGGTGGCTGTTGTTTCGATGTCACTGCCGCGCGTCGCGCGGGCCGAGTTGATGTCGATGGATACCAGCGCTTCGGTGTAGTCCACCACGATGCTGCCGCCCGAAGGCAGGCTCACTTTATGAGCGTAGGCGGACTCGATCTGGCTCTCGATCTGGAAGCGCGTAAAGAGCGCGATGTCGTCCTGGTAGAGCTTGAGCCGGCGCTGGGCTTCGGCAGGCATGAAGCGCTGCATGTACTCCTGCGCCTTCGTGAACGCGGCCTGGTCGTCGACCAGAATCTCGCCCACGTCGTCACCCAGGTAGTCGCGCATGGCGCGGGTGACGGCATCGCTTTCGCGGTAAACCAGGAAGGGAGCCGGGCGGTCCTTGGCGGCCGCGTCGATCTGATCCCATTGAGTGCGGAGATTATCGAGGTCCCACTGCAGCTCTTCCACCGTTCGGCCAACGCCCGCAGTACGGATGATGGCGCCCATGCCATCCGGAATCTTGAGCTGGCCCATGACTTCGCGCATCTGATCGCGGTCTTCGCCTTCGATGCGGCGAGACACCCCACCCGCACGCGGGTTGTTGGGCATCAGCACCAGAAAGCGGCCGGCGAGACTGACGAACGTAGTGAGAGCGGCACCCTTGGTGCCCCGTTCTTCCTTTTCGACCTGGACCATCAGGTCCTGCCCTTCGGTGAGCAGTTCCCGGATGTTCATGCGCCCACCCGGGGGCGAGGTGCGGAAATAGTCCCTGGAGACTTCCTTCAGCGGGAGGAATCCGTGGCGCTGCGCGCCGTAGTCGACGAAACACGCTTCGAGCGAGGGCTCTACGCGGGAGATACGACCTTTATAGACGTTCGCTTTCTTCTGTTCGCGGGAGGTGAGCTCGATACTGAGATCGAAGAGCTTTTGTCCATCAACCAGAGCGACCCGCAGCTCTTCCTGCTGAGTCGCATTCACGAGCATTCTTTTCATGTGCCCCTTCTACTTTGTAAGGGGACGGCAAGCGGACGGCGGGAGGCTGTGGGGGCAGCACGATGCTGACCTCGCGGCGGCGAAGATTCCTGATCAGGGAAAAGGGCGCTGATGTCTCGTTAATCACTTGAGTGTGCCCGCTCGAGGACTGAATCGATGAGCGGTGCGCCGGAAACCTTCGGTGTTCTCAACCGACGGCGCGCCCGGGAATCCCTTGAGAGACTCGACGCAGGCTGCGCAAACTTGTCGGCCCAATTGCGATGGCCCCGATATGGAGGACCAACTAACATGCGGCAGCCCGAAAACGTTCGCAGCGCCGACCATTGACTCGCCCGGTCCCGGGCGGACGCGCGAGTATAACTCGCATACCACTGTAGAAACAATATCTTACGAAGAGGTTGACGTGGCCGAGCCACATGAGAGCGCCACGCGCCAGGCCGTACGGCAGGTAGAAGTCGATTCCGAGGCCGCTGGTACGCGCCTCGATCAGTTCCTCATGCGTCTGCTTCCCGGGGTTCCCCGGAGCCGCGTTTTCCGCATCGTTCGCAAGGGTGAAGTGCGCGTAAACGGCAAGCGCGCAGGCCCGGAATATCGGTTGCAGGAGCACGACAACGTGCGTGTTCCACCGGTGCGAATCGAAGCGGAGCCGCTGCCGGGTGAGCCTGTGCGCGTGCCCTCGCGGGTGCTCGATTCCATCGAAGCATCGATCATCAGCGAGGACACCCGGCTGCTCGTGCTGGACAAGCCCGCCGGTGTCGCCGTGCACGGGGGCAGTGGCCGGAGCTTCGGCGTCATCGAAGCGTTGCGCGCCCTGCGTCCGAAAGAGGATCTGGAACTCGTGCACCGTCTGGATCGTGATACCAGCGGGTGCCTTCTGGTCTCCCGCAAGCGAAGCGCTCTGCGCGTGCTTCACGAGTTGATGCGTGAAAATCTGGTCGAGAAGCGCTATCTCGCCTTACTAAAGGGTCACTGGAATCTGGGCCACACCAGGATCGACCTGCCGCTGCGCACGGATATCCGCGTGAGTGGTGAGCGCACCGTCAAAGTGCATGAGTCGGGCAAGACGGCCATCAGTGAGTTTCGCCCCATCCAATGGTTCGGCAAGAAGGCTACGTTGTGCGAGGTGTCGCTGCACACGGGCCGCACGCATCAGATTCGCGTGCATGCGGCTCACTCAGGCAATCCGGTGGCGGGCGACGACAAGTACGGGGACGAAGCCTTCAATGCAGAGCTGAAAGAGGCTGGCCTGAACCGCATGTTCCTGCACGCTCATAGCGTCAGCTTCGATTGGCCGCAGGGAGGCGCCTTCAGCGCCAGCGCACCGCTGCCGCCAGACCTTGCGAAGCTGATCGACTACCTGGGCGCGTTGCCCAAAGAGAAGAAGCACTACTACGGCGGCTACGGCAGAAGGTAGCCCGCTTTCCGGAGTGCACTGGCCAGCCAGATGAGGGGCAGGCCGATGAGGGCGGTGGGGTCGCTGGTATCCATGCGATCGAACAGCGTTATGCCGAGGGCTTCCACCTTGAACCCGCCCGCGCAATCGAACGGCCGCTCGCGCGCGACGTAGCGATTGATCTCGGCTTCGGTGAGCGTGCGAAACACCACGGTAGTGACATCCAGGTATTCCTGGCTCAACCCGGCCGCGATGCCCACCACGGCGCAGCCGGTATAGAAGCGGGCGGTTTGACCGCTAAGCGAAGTGAGCTGGGCGCGGCAGGTGGCCTCGTCGCCTGGCCTATCCAAGACTCGCAGTTCCGAGGCGGCCACCTGATCACTGCCGATGACGATGGCCTTGGGGTGGCGCTCAGCCACAGCCCGGGCCTTGGCCAGAGAGAGGCGCGCGGCCCGGCCCCGCGGCGTTTCGCCCGGTAAATGGGCTTCGTCGACGTGGGGGCTCATCACCTCGAACGGGGGCGCTATGCGCTCCAGCAGGGAGCGCCGGTACGGGGACGTTGAGGCGAGGATCAGAGTGTGCACAAGCCGCTGATTCGCTTTGACTTGCAGGGGGTCGATACCTATCATACGCGCCCCATGTCGGAGCCGTGGTCGCAGTTGAGCGATGTCGACCGGTTGGCCGACGGCCAGGCCGACGTCGCCTTTGAGATTCCGCTGAATCAGTTGC
>JBDTUL010000106.1:0-13608 GCA_040007735.1 Gammaproteobacteria bacterium
GGGTTGCGCCTCAGGCGCCGCATTCGCAAACTCCGGCAGCGTCTCCAGGTAACCGCAAATCCCCCGCAATGTCGGATAAGCCGTCACATCGCACTTAAACCGAAGCGCGTTGTACATCTGCGGAACGATAAACACATCCGCCAGCGTCACCCGATCGCCAAACATGTGGTGACCATCCTTCGTAGCGCGCTTCGCTTCCTCCTCCAGCGCCCGAAACCCCTCCGCCACCCAATGCTGATACCAGGTGGCGTTGACGGCCTTGTCACCCAGCCCAAACTGCGTGCGCAGAAAGTTGAGCACACGCATGTTGTTCAGCGGGTGCATGTCGCACGCCACCGCCAGCGCCAGCGACCGCACACAGGCGCGCCCCGCCGCATCGCTGGGAAGAAGCGGTGGATGCGGAAACTTCTCGTCCAGGTATTCGATGATGGCCATCGACTGCGACAGGATGCGCCCCTCGTCATCGAGCGCCGGAATGAGCCCCTGCGGGTTCAGATCGAAGAACTCAGCCGTGCGGTGCTCGGCCTTGCGTAGATGCTTCGCAATCGAATCGTAAGGCTGGCTCTTGATGTTGAGCGCGATGCGCACGCGAAACGCGGCGGTGCTTCGGTAGTAGGTGTAGAGCTTCATGCCGGCAGCTTGCCACCCGCGGCGTCGAGCGGGAAGCGCAACCGGCGCGAAAGCCGCTACACTTGCCTCCCATGAGCATCTGGTTCGGCGACATTACCCTCGATCAAATCGTGAATCGGGGCGCAAAAACACTGGTGGATCATCTCGGCATTCGCTTCGTCGAGCTGGGGCCAGACTTCCTGCGCGC
This sequence comes from Gammaproteobacteria bacterium, assembly GCA_040007735.1. Taxonomy (GTDB): domain Bacteria; phylum Pseudomonadota; class Gammaproteobacteria; order Steroidobacterales; family Steroidobacteraceae; genus JADGHX01. Next base: position 818 of record JBDTUL010000106.1, read on the forward strand.
CACCATGCCGGTGGATGACACTACGCGCCAGATCATGGGCGTGCTCCATGGCGGGGCTTCCGTGGCGCTGGCCGAGACCGTGGGTAGTTTCGGCGCCAACCTGTGCGTGGATCAGAGCCGCCTCGCCTGCGTGGGGCAGGAAATCAACGCGAACCACCTGCGGCCCGTCAGCTCCGGGCTGGTCACCGCGACGGCGCGGCCCTATCACCTCGGTTCCCGCAGCCAGGTGTGGCACATTGAAATCCACGACGAGCGCCAGCGGCTGGTCTGCATCTCGCGTCTCACCATGGCGGTGATCGATCGCCAGCCGGGCGCCCGAACCGTCTCATAGCGCCACCATGGGCTGCCCTCTCGCTGGCCATGCGTTCGCGCCCGCGCTGGAGCTTGTGATCGCGCGGGCTTGGCCGCACAGTCAGTTCCTGTAGTTTTGTTCGCGGAAGACCCCCATGGTTAACGAGTATCCCGTCAGCGGCGCGCCCGCCGGGCCGGTGGTGAATGAGTCGCTCATCACGTACACGAACATCATTTACGCGTTGCACACGCTGTCCGTAGTCATCGGCGTGCTCACCACGGCCACGATCGTGGGCAACTTCGTTTTCGGGCTGCCGTCGATCGTTGCGGTGATCATGAACTACGCGCGGCGCTCGGATGCGCGCGGGACTTTCCTGGAATCGCATTTCCAATGGCAGATCCGTACGTTCTGGTGGGCGCTGCTGCTGGCACTCATCGTCGGCGCAGTGTCGTTCGTGTTGTTGTTCGTGCTCATTGGCTTCTTCACCTGGATACTCGGAGCGTTGCTGCTCGGCGTTTGGGTTATCTATCGTGTGGCGCGTGGGTGGTTCGCGTTGCGTGACCGCAGGCCGATGTATGTTTGAGCCTCGGTTGAATAGCCCTTCAGTTGAAAAAGGAAGGATCGGAATGACTCGATTGTTCATGCGCGCCGTGCTGGGCGCTGTCGCGTTGATCGCTGTTTCGGCGTGCGGGCAGAAAGGGGCGCTTTACCTGCCTGACAAAGGGGGCGAAGTGGTTACGCGGCCGGGCACCACTGCAGCACCTGCCACTCCTTCCAATGAACAGGGGCCGCAGCCTTCGACGGTTACGCCGGATACCGCGACGAAGCCGAACGCCACCAAAAAGCCTCAGACGCCACCGCAATAGCCACTGCACTAGCTGCCGCAGTAAAGGCCACGTGGTACTGCTCTTTCTCCTTCTTCAAGTAATTTCAGGTAACTAATCCACTCAGAGCCCGTGCCGGCCTGCTGTCCGGAAACACACTCGACTCCAATGCCGCACTCGGCACGAGCAGGTGGTCAGCCAACACTCCCTTCAACACAGACCTCAAGTCCATTGTGGGCTTGAGATCCCGCGACTCATACAGCGAACGAGCCGACAACCCCGGCCAATCCACCACAACCCGCCCTCCTTCAACCGCACCGCCAAGCAGAAATGCCGCCGCCCCAGTGCCGTGATCCGTTCCGCGCGTGCCATTCGTAGCCGCCGTTCGCCCAAACTCCGTCGCAACCAGCACCACCGTGTCCTGCCACACCGGGCCGAGCTGCTCCTTCAATGTGCGCAGGCCGGCATCGAGCGCAGCAAGGCGCGCACTAAGCTGGCCCTGCGCGGCGCCTTCGTTAGCATGCGTGTCCCAACCCGTTGTATCGAACACGGCGATCTGCGGACCCTCTTCCTTGCGCAGAAATCCTGAAGCCGCACGAATCACTTCAACATAGCGCGCACTGGCACGGTTCCCGGCCTTCTCACGCTGCGCCAGAAGCTGCGCAGGCGGGGCGTTCGCGGACTGCATATCCGCAGACGTGGGCTGAGGCGCCTCTTGCGTCATCGGCGCGTCTTGCACGGATGTCGCAATGGCATCCGCCGTCAGCGCATCGGCCAGACGCTTCGAGAGAAGCGGATCCTTCGCATACAGATCGGTGATTCGCGTCAGTGTGTCGTCATCGAGCGCGGCCAGGCGCGAAGGCGACCACGACGCCACGGGCGCGGGCCCGCGCATCACCAGGGGCACGTTCTGTCCAAGCGCCACACCCAACTCCTTGCGGCGGCTGGCGCCATCGACCGGTAGTGAGGCGAGCGCGCGATTGAGCCAACCCGTCTGCACGGCGTGCGGGCGCATGTAGCCACTCTCGAGAACGTCCTGCCCATCGAAATGAGAACGCTCGCGATAGGGACTGGCGAGCGCGTGGAACACCACGAGCTCGCGCGCTTTGAACGATTCGCCCATGAACTCAAGGCTGGGATGAAGCCCGAAAACACTATCGAGCGGCAGCACGCCGCCCGCCGTGCCCGGCGCACCAAGCGCAATCTCGCCTCGCAGGCGTGAATAGTCTGGATCGCCGTACGGCGGCACTGCGCTCAAGCCGTCCAGCGCGCCGCGCAGAATGATGAACACGAAGCGCGAGGACGTATTGGCTTTCGCGAAAGCCAATCTCGACGTCATCAGCAGGCCGCTGACGGCGAGTGCACTCGTACTCAGGAACTGGCGTCGATCAAAGATGGGCATGGTGCTGTTCCTGCTAGCGTCTCAAGAATTCCGGGGCGGTGAGCAGTAGCGTGAGGGCTTGCGCGCCACTCGCGGCGCGCGCAATCGCAGTGCGCGTCTCATCGCTGAGCGTATCGCCGAGCAGACCCGGCGCAAGATCCGCCGCGCTTACATGCGCGCCGAGGCGCTGGCCGATGGCGTCGGCCCACTCGATGCGCTTCATCAAAGCTGAAGCGCCATCCCAATCTGCGCCGCGGTCAGGCCAGCCCGCAGGCGAGCCCGGGCTGTACGTTCGCTGGCCCAGCACTTCGAATGAAGCAATGCCGCCCCTGCCGGACTGCACGGGATGCTGGAGGCCGCGAAACGTAGAGACCACGTAGTCGTTCGGCGTTTTGAATTTCGCGAACGGCTGCGCCCAGGCGGCCGGCAGATCGACGAGCGCGCGGTAGACCGTGGCCAAATCGCCCCGACCCTGCACGAATGCCTTCGCAAGATGTTCGACCGCCTCGGGCGGCGGATCATCCGCAATGAAGTGACGCGCGAGCTTGGTGGCAATGAATTTCGCGGTGGCGGGTTTCGCCGCCACGTCGCGCAACACCGCAACGCCTTCGGACTCGTCGCCTTCCGAATAGCGCTTGCCCAGCAGCGTCTTCGCGCCGGGCTCGTGCACTTCCGGCCGGAATGTGAATTTGCCGGGCTCACCGCGATTGAATCGGCCAGTGTTTCCGCCAATGGACCAGCCGGTCAGCACCTCGGCAAAGGTAGTGACATCTTTTTGCGAGTAGCCGCCTGCAACGCCCAGCGTGTGCAGCTCCAGAATCTCGCGCGCCAGGTTCTCGTTGATGCCGATCTGGCGCTCGGTCTGGCGACGCGCCAGCAAACGCGCGGCTCGTGAGTGCTGCCCCACCGACAGGTGATTGTCGAGATAGAGCAGCATTGCCGGGTGGTGTTCCACAGCGAGCAGCAGGTCCGAGAAAGTGCCGAGCACATTGGGACGAATCGCTTCGCGCTCGAGCGTGCCGGCAAGCCCGAGCACGGCGGCCTTGTCGATAGAGACGGCGAAGTGATTGGTCCAGAACTGGGTGAGGCGCTCGACGAACGGCCGCTCGGTCGACACGGCCTGACGCAGGCGGGCGGTGACTTCATCGATGTAGATGGGGCGATAGAGTTGGCCCAGTTTCACGACTTCCGGCTTGAGCACCCGGGAGTCGACCGGCTTGTCGGGAGACATGTCGCGGGGCGATGAAGCATCGGTGGCGGCGGCGCCCGGCGACGACGGCTGAACAGGCAACGAGGTTTCGGTGGGCGCGCCCCGACTCGCCCTGCGCGCTTCGCGCTTGTCCCGCCGCAGTTCGAGGGTTTCCGCGAGGATGTCCTGGGATGTGCGCAGGCCCGTGTCCGCGAATAGCGGCGCGCCGCCTTTGAGTTGCTCGACTAGCCAGCCGCGAGGATCGCCGCCTATGCCAGCCAATTCGCCTGGGCGCGCGCCCAGGCCGAAGCGATTGGCCGCGATGGCGGGGGCAAAACGATTTTGCATTTAGATTGAATTCCTCTAGCCGGGCGGCTAGGAGAGCGCACTACGCTCGGGTTCGTTGACCGGCAAGCTTCGCCGCCCCACCCTCGGCTCAGCTCACCCCCATCGTTCGCTATACTTCGCCCCCATTTTGCAGGCATCCCACCCCGCCATGAGCCGCGCTCCCGATCTCGTTCTCGTCGACGGCTCCTCGTATCTCTATCGCGCGTTTCATGCGCTGCCGGCGTTTTCGAACTCCCGCAACGAGCCGACCGGCGCGGTGTTCGGCGTGCTCAACATGCTGATCAAGTTCATGAAAGAGTACGGGCCGCGGCGCATCGCTGCGGTCTTCGACGCCAGCGGCAAGACCTTCCGCGACGACATTTTCAGCGAATACAAAGCGCACCGGCCGCCCATGCCGAACGACCTGCGCTCGCAGATCGAGCCGCTGCTCGCCATCCTGCGCGCCCAGGGCCTGCCCGTGCTGCGCGTCGAGGGCGTGGAGGCGGACGACGTCATCGGCACACTGGCATGCCGGGCAGCGAAAGCCGGGCAGCAGGTGCTCATTTCGACGGGCGACAAGGACATGGCCCAGCTCGTCGACGGCTCGATCACGCTCATCAACACCATGAGCAACAGCGTGCTCGACCGCGCCGGCGTCAAGGCAAAGTTCGATGTGTACCCGGAACAGATCGTCGACTACCTCGCGCTGATCGGCGACAGCTCCGACAACATTCCGGGCATCGAGAAGGTGGGGCCGAAGACTGCCGCGAAGTTTCTGAACCAGTACGGCACGCTCGATGAGCTGATCAAACACGTTGCCGACATCCCCGGCAAAGTGGGTGAGAACCTGCGCGCCGGGCTCGAAACGCTCGAGCTGTCGCGGAAACTTGCCACCATTCGCGTGGATTGCGACCTGCCCGGCACGCCGGAAGATCTGGCGCTTGCCGAGCCCGACACCGAGGCCCTGCGTGAGCTTTACACGCGCTACGAGCTGCGCTCGCTGCTGCGGCAACTCGACTCGCTGCCATCGAACGCAACAACTGTAGCTGCCCCCGCAGCGCCTCTGCCCGGCGAAGCGATGTCGCTTTTCCCGGAAACCGAAGTCGCAAAGCCGGCGGCTGCGGCGAGCACTTCAGCGCGCTCGACCACCTCCAACGCCAAGTCCGGTGATGAAGGCGCCGACGCCTCGGCCGCAAGCGCGTCGCCACCGGTGCCCACCACGCTCGGCGTCATCGAACGCCGCTATGAAACCATCACGGAGTGGTCGCAGCTCGAGCGCTGGATCGAACTGCTGAAAGCCACCGAGCTGTTCTCGTTCAACACCGAGACCACCAGTCTCGACTACATGAAGGCGGAAATCGTCGGTGTTTCGTTTTGCACCGAGCCGGGTGTCGCCGCGTATGTGCCGCTGGGGCACAACTACGCAGGCGCACCCACACAGCTCGATCGTGCTCGCGTTCTCGCAGCGCTGAAGCCGATTCTCGAAGACCCTGAGCGGGTGAAGGTGGGCCACCACCTGAAGTACGACGCGCATGTGCTACTCAGCTACGACATTCGCCTCGCGGGTATGCGATTCGACATCATGCTCGAGTCTTACGTGCTGAACAGCGTCGCCACCCGTCACGACATGGACAGCACCGCCGGGCGCTATCTCGGCGTCAAGACCATCAAGTTCGAAGACATGGCGGGCAAAGGCGTAAAGCAGCTCGCCTTCAACCAGGTGCCTGTGGATCGCGCGGCTGACTATTCCTCGGAAGACGCGGACATCACGCTGCGATTGCATCGAGCGCTGTGGCCGCAGCTGGAAGCCGTTCCAGCACTGCAGCGGCTGTATCAGGAATTCGAACAACCGCTGGTCGCGGTACTGCTGCGCATGGAACAGCGCGGTGTGCTCGTGGACCGCGGCTTGTTGAACGCGCAGAGCAAAGAGATCGCCGGGCAGCTCGAAACGCTGCGCGCGGCCGCGTGCAGGGAAGCGGGCTACGAGCTCAACATCGAATCGCCGAAACAGCTGCAGGCGGCGCTGTTCGAGAAACTGCAGATCCCGGTCACGCGCAAGACGCCCACCGGGCAGCCGTCGACCGCGGAAGATGTGCTCGAGGAACTCGCCGCAACCTATGCGTTGCCGCGCATCGTTCTCGACTACCGCACGTTGGCGAAGCTGAAATCCACCTACACGGACAAGCTTCCCGACCAGATCAACGCGCGCACGGGCCGCATTCATACGTCCTACCATCAAGCCGTTGCAGCGACTGGCCGCCTGTCCTCCGCGGATCCGAACCTGCAGAACATTCCCATCCGCAGCGAGGAAGGCCGCCGCATCCGGCAGGCTTTCATTGCGCCGCCGGGTTACGTGCTGCTCGCGGCCGACTATTCGCAGATCGAGCTGCGAATCATGGCGCACCTGTCGGGTGATGAGGGCTTGCTACGGGCCTTCGCGGAAGATCGTGACGTTCACGAAGCCACCGCGGCCGAAGTGTTCGGTGTTCCGCTCGAATCCGTCAGCGCGGATCAGCGGCGCCTCGCCAAGACCATCAACTTCGGGCTCATCTACGGTATGTCCGCCTTCGGGCTCGCACGGCAACTGGGCATCGAACGGGGGGCGGCGGCGAAATACGTCGAGACGTACTTTGCTCGTTACCCCGGCGTGAAACGCTTCATGGACACCACCCGCGCGCTCGCACGGGAAGACGGGTTCGTGGAAACGGTGTTCGGGCGGCGTCTGTATCTGCCGGACATCCGCTCCGGCAACGCGCAGATGCGCCAATACGCAGAGCGCAGCGCCATCAACGCGCCCATGCAGGGCACAGCGGCGGACATCATCAAGGCCGCCATGATCGCGGTAGATGCCTGGTGCGAACGCGAAGACGTGGGCGCCCGGCTCATCATGCAAGTTCATGACGAGCTTGTATTCGAAGTGCGACAGGACGCCGTGGAGGTCATCACCGAAGCCGTCCGCGACCGAATGGTGAGCGCCGCTGAACTCAAGGTGCCCTTGCGGATCGAAGTGGGCGTCGGAGCAAACTGGGACGAAGCCCACTAGGTAAATTGGCAAAAGTGGCCTTTGGCCCTTTTGCGGACAAAGCCTGCGTTTCCGGCGGCAAAAGGCGCGGCTTTTGCCGCCTGCTCAGCGTCGCCGTAGTGGGAAGAGCACCAGGAAATCGGGTGCCTCGTGTCCGCGCAGGCGAGCGAGCTGCCCTCGGGCACGCCGCTGGCTAGTCCCTTCCCGACACTGTGGCCTCTGGCCCACAACGTGCTTTCCGGCGCCTCGTGCCGGGCACGTTTTCAACGCAACATGGAGATGAGTTATGCGCAAGCTTCTGCCCGCTTTGACCTTTGCCCTCGGCTCGGCCCTGGTGGGCGCCGCCGCCCAGGCGGCCGACAACGGCTTCTACCTGGGCGCCGGCGTGGTCCAGTCCAAGCTCGACAACGTCGGCAATGATTTCAACAGCGGCAACCTGAACGACTTCAAGCTGGACGACACGTCGTACAAACTGATCGCTGGCTTCCGCCCCATAGACCTGTTCGCGGTCGAGCTGAACTACACCGACCTGGGAAGCGAGCGAAAGAACGCCGGCGGCGTGCAGTTCAGCGCAGACGGCAAAGCTTACGCAGCCTATGCGGTCGGCTTTCTGCCGATTCCGATCATCGATGTGTATGCCAAAGCTGGCCTGGTGAGGTACGAAACCAACGCCAGTGCCGATGGCCCGCTGGGATTCCGCTTCGATACCAAGGGGACCAAGTTTGGCTATGGAGCAGGTGTTCAGGCCCACCTGGGAAGCCTGGCGGGGCGACTCGAATACGAGAAGTTCGACGTCGACCATACCGATGGCGTGGAGCTGCTGACACTCGGCGCCACCTGGACCTTTCTGTAGCGCGGAACCAACAGAGAAACGCTCAAGGCGCTGATCTGCTTGGATAATTTTCTGAAAAATAATTCGGAACTTCGGGGAGGGTGCCCCGTCTAATTTTGCGAACCCTTCGGGGTTCCGCGCTTCCCTCCCTGAGCGCGTCAACCCGGGACACGAGACCTGTACCGGGTTAGTCTGCCCCGGCGATCCCACAAGATCGTCGGGGCTTTTTATTGGGCGACCCTATAGAGCCGTCCACTGCTGCAGCACTTTCTGCGCTTCGTCGACCCCGGTTTTGGCCAGCGCCGAGAACAGCTGAACCGTCGCAGTGCCGCCCAGCGTCGCCTTCGCTTCGCGCAGCACCTTCTGGCCTTCAGTGCGATTCAGCTTGTCCGCCTTCGACAGGAGCACGTGGACCAGCATCTCCTTATCTTTCTGTGCGCCCTCCGGCTGCGCATCCAGGGCTGGTTGGCGCGCCCAGGCGATGAGGTTTTCGTCCTCCGGGGCCACGCCTCGCCTCGAATCCACGATGAGAACGAGGCCTCGCAGGCACTTTCGGTGCCGTAACGCGCCGATCATCGGGCCCCAGGTGCGCTTTTCAGCCTCGGGCGCCGCGGCGTAGCCGTAGCCGGGCAAGTCCACGATGCGTTTGTCCGCGCCGATCTCGAAGAAATTGAGCAGGCGCGTGCGGCCCGGGGTTTTGCTGACCCGCGCGAGCGCATGCCGCTGGACGATGACGTTGATGGCGCTCGACTTGCCGGCGTTCGAGCGCCCCGCGAAGGCCACCTCCGCCCCGTGGTCAAAGGGAAACTGCGCCGGTTGCGCGGCGCTGATCAGGAACTGGACGTGGGGGAAGAGGCTCACGAAAGGAACGGCCACCGGGCAGACGAGGGATTTGCGTAGTGTACAATTCGCCGCCCTTCGCACCGGTCCAGAACGCGGAAAGACGACAAAAATGCGGAAGACGATGAAAGTCGCCTCGATTGGTTCGCTTGTGCTCGCAGCCTTGCTCGCGAGTGCCTATACCTCTGCTGCTGAAGAAGCCCTGCCTCTCGAGGGCGGCACAGCGGCGAACGGCGCGTCCAAAGCCGCGGTCTGTGGCGCCTGCCACGGCCAGAACGGCAACAGCGCCAACCCTGAATGGCCGAACCTGGCAGGGCAGTCGGGCGAATACATCGCCCAGCAGGTGCATCTCTTCAAGGATGACGTTCGTAACAATCCGATCATGAAGCCCATCGTGGCTCCGCTGACGGATGCGGACATCAAAGACCTCGCCGTCTATTTCTCCGAGCAGACGCCGCAGGGCCTCGAAGCGGACCCGTCGTACTGGCAGGCCGGCGAGCGTCTTTATCGTCGTGGCGACAAGACCCGAAACATTCCCGCATGCGTGGCGTGCCACGGGCCGATCGGCCGCGGCAATCTCGCAGCAGGTTATCCGGCACTTCGCGCGCAGCACTCGGTCTATACCGTGAAGCAGCTGAACGGTTACGCAGATGGCAGCCGATATCCGGGCGCCACGGCGGACAAGCCTGCGAGCCGCAACGCGCCGATCATGTCGACCATCGCGAAGCGGTTGAACGCGGAAGATATCCGCAACGTCTCTTCTTATATCCAGGGCATGCGCTAAAACGAGGCCACGATGTTTCGACTGCCGGTCGCGATCGCACTTCTAACTCTCAGCATCACCGCTTGCGGTCGCGAGACTCCTGCTCCGGCAACACCGGCGGCACCTGCGGCTGTTGCCCCGGCGCCGAGCGCTGCGCCAGCGGCTTCCGCCGCAACCGCTGTGAAGGCGCAAACCGAAGAGTCGCAGCAGGCGACGGAATCACAGGAATCCGGCGAGATCAGCGCTGAAGATCGCAGCGACGCCACGCTCGAGCGGCTGGCCGCGATGCCTGCGGATCAGCAGCTGCCCGGCGGCAAGTGGAAAGCCGGCGTGAACTACGTGCCTCTCGTGCCATCGGTCCCCACGAACGTGGCGCCCGGCAAGGTCGAAGTCGTCGAAGTGTTCTGGTACGGCTGCCCGCACTGCTTTGCCCTCGAGCCGTTCCTCACCACGTGGGTCAAGAACAAACCCGACTACATCGAGTTCGTTCGCATCCCCGTCATGTGGGGTCCGGTGCATCGTGCGCACGCGCGGCTGTTCTACATCCTGCAGTCGCTCGGGCGTGCAGACCTGCATGAGAAGGTCTTCGAGACCATTCACAAAGACGGCAAGATGCTCGTGGCCAACGACGACGCGACCACTCGCAAGATGCAGGCCGACTTCGCCAAGGCCAACGGCATCAGCCAGGCGGACTTCGACAAGGCGTGGGATTCGTTCAGCGTCAGCTCGAGCCTGCAGCGCGCCGAGCAGCTGACGGCGCGCTATCGCGTCGAGGGTGTGCCGCTGGTCATCGTGAACGGCAAATACACCACGGATGTCGGCAAGGCCGGCAACCCGGGCGACCTCCTCTCGCTGATCAACGATCTCGCCGCCAGCGAGAAGCGCCGCTAATCCGCGGACGCGCCGCGAAGGTCCCGGCCTATGCACGGTGACACTCGCCGCTTGGACGGCTGCCCGTGCTGAGCGTCTTCGTTCCGCGCCCGCAAGGGCTCGTTCGCACCGTGCAGGCGATGAACGAGCCGTTTCCGGCGGACGCCACGTGGTTCGATCTGCTCGAGCCCACGCCGGACGAAGAAAAATCTGTCGAGCTGGCACTGCAGATCAACGTGCCGACGCGCGAGGAAATGCGCGAGATCGAATCGTCGAACCGTCTTTACGAAGAAGACGGCGTGCTCTACATGACGGCGACCATCGTCACCAAGCTCGACACCGACCTGCCGCAGAGCACGCAGGTCACATTCATCCTGTCGGGCTCGCGCCTGGTCACCAACCGCTATACAGACCCGCTGCCGTTCCGCCGCTTTATCTCTTATGCGCAGACGCATCCTGCGGCATGCAGCTCGTCCGCGTTGCTGCTCATCGGGCTGCTCGAAGCCATCGTCAACCGCATCGCCGACGTCATCGAGCGAGTTGCGGCCGACCTCGACCAGATCTCCTCGGAAGTGTTCGCGTTCGGCAACCGAAAGAGCCGAGCGGCCAGCACGCTAGATTTCCGGCAAGTGCTGGGGCGCGTGGGTCAGTGCGGCGAGCTCGTGTCGAAGGCGCGCGAGAGCCTGGTCAGCTTGGGTCGGCTGCTGGTGTTCGTGCAGCAGGCAGCGAACTCCCATATTCCTCAGGATACGAATTCGCGTTTCCGCACGCTGTCGCGCGACGTCATTGCGATGAGCGACCACGCGTCCTTCCTGGGAGACAAGGTTCAGTTCGCACTCGATGCCACGCTGGGCATGGTCACCATCGACCAGAACAACATCCTGAAGATTTTCTCGGTGGTCACGGTGTTCCTGCTGCCGCCGTCCGTGATTGCCGGGTTCTACGGCATGAATTTCCAGCACATTCCGTGGCTCGGCGAGCCGTGGGGTTGGTACGTAGCGCTGGGCATGATGGTCGCGTCGGCGGTCGGACCATATTTGTGGTTCAAACAAAAAGGCTGGTTGTAGCCCGCCATTGGCGCACGCTGCGCGCAGCGCGTGTTGTAAGCGTCGCGCAGTAGCTCCGCTCCACGCTCCCAGCCGCCCGGCGATTGAGGGCCTCCGTTCTCAAGGCACAGGCATCGCGAGCAACGCTGGCGGTGCCAGCAACTGCGGCGTCTGAGGTCCAATACGACGGTCGCGCAGTTTGTCGACAAGACTCGACGCATAGTTGAACCACTGTGAAACCGTTGGGCGTGTTCCAGCCACATCGCCCGCACGCAATCCATCCAGCAACGCAAACGTAAACAGCCCGTGCTGAGCCTGCGTGTATTCCTGAGATTCCTCATCTCCTTTCGAGGCGAGAATGAACGCCATGTGCGACGAAGCCGAGCGCTTCACGAGCGAAAAGTCCTCGAAGCGACCGGAAATATTTCGCGCCTGGCAGGTGTCGACAATCAGCAGGCGGCGCCCGGCCGCGCCACGCAGCGTTTCGAAAAACGGCAGCCAGCCGATGAGCGAGGACTCCCCGGGCAGCATCTTGTCGTCGAGCAGAACGTCAAGGTCGCCGCGACGGACATCACGCGGAACGAAGTAATAGTTGCCTGCGATGTCACTGATGCCATGCGAAGCCAGGAACACTATCAAGGTGTCTGCGCCGGTGGACTGCGCCGCCATCCATTGAAGCGCCGCCAGCACGTTCGCCTTGGTCGCCGGGCGGCCGGAATCGCTGAGCGTCTGCACGTTTACTTTGCGAAAACGTCGTCCGGCGCTCGCCTGAATGGTCCTTGCGAAGGTTTCGGCGTCGGTCGCGGCGTACGAGAGATATTGGGACGGCGACAGCTCGGGGAACTGGTTTGAGCCGGCAGCGAGAACGTAGAGATCGCCCACCGGCGCTGTTGCCTGCGCAGGAGCTGCATTCGGGACAAAGCGCTCGGCTACGCCGAGTGAGCGGCCGTTGAATACTTCCACTCTGATGTCGTTGTCGGCCGCGCCTAACGCCAGTGGGATATCACGAACGAAGCGTGATCCTTCGCGCGCATCCAGCCGACGCTGGCGACCTGCGGTGATGGGAATGTCGTTTACGTAGACCGCGAGGTCCTGCATCGGTAGCCCGGTGCTTTCGCCGGAGACGCGAATCGTTGCGCCGCCTGCGTTCGCGGCTTGCACGGTGACCTGCAAACGCGGCGGGACCATTGAGAGCAGACGGCCTGCGCCATTGCCGGCAATGGCGGTGACGCTGCCGGCGCCCGCATTGCCAGCGCCGAATGACTGCAACCGGGCCGCGATGGCATCGGGCTGATAGAGCTCGCGCTCGAATTGAACCGCGCGGAAGAAGTCTGGTGTGGCGTCCGGGCCGCGATTGATCTGCCAGCCGACCAGCAGATCGCCATACGTCGATGAAGAGTAGGTT
>JBDTUL010000107.1:0-13601 GCA_040007735.1 Gammaproteobacteria bacterium
GAATCACGCTTCAATTGCGTCAGACTTTCAATTCGCCATGGACAGCCTTTTCTAGCGTTCGGTAGCGTACAGACGTGCACTCGATAAAGCGTCAAGAGTGCTGCGCTAAATCGTGGCCCCGGGGAGACTATCGAAATGCTATGCAGCGTGAAGGATCTGGAGCAGTTCTCCATTGGCGCAACCGACGGTGTCATCGGCGGCGTGCGGGATTTCTATTTCGACGATGAGGCATGGGTAGTTCGCTACCTCGTTGTCGACGCCGGTGCCTGGTTGTGGGCCCGCAAAGTCCTCATCTCGACGCATTCGATTGGCTCGTTGGACTCGGCAAGCAAGGTGCTGTCCGTCTCGATCACGAAGGAGCAGGTGAAAAACAGCCCCCTCATCGACACCGACAAGCCGGTTTCGCGTCAGCACGAAATGGCATACCTCAGCTACTACAACTACCCGCACTACTGGGACGGCACCGGAATCTGGGGACCCACCCCTTACCCTGGTATCACAACGACCGATACAGTCGATGATGGAGCAGGATCAGGCTACCGCGAACGCTGCGCAGCCAACGCCCAATTAGAGTCTGAAGCTGCCGAGCAACGCAAGCATGACGATCCTCATCTGCGCAGTTGCAATGCCGTGGCCGGCTATCAGCTGCGTGCCGCGGACGGTGACATTGGTCACGTGCACGGATTTCTCCTCGATGAGAAGTCGTGGGCGCTTCGATACCTCGTCGTGGAGACTTCAAGCTCGTGGAGCAATCATCTGGTGCTGATCTCTCCGGAGTGGATCGACGATGTGAGCTGGGAGGAACGCACTGTCACCACGAATCTGACGCAGCAAGCGGTGAAGGACTCACCGCCATACGACGTCACGGCACCACTGGACCGAGAAGCGGAAGCCAGGATCTATCGACATTACCGCTTCAACCCATACTGGAGGGACGACATGCGGCGCGAGGTTGCCTGAAAGCACGAGGACAATGGCAAAGAGGTGACTTCAACGCCTGTGGGACCCGATAGGCCGCGGATGGAAATCAGTACGGTTCGGCGAAGAGCGTACGAACGCGGTCGAAATCACTCAATACCGCCACCGCCACCCTCGCTCATAACCATTCAGCCAGATGATAGGCTGCGTTGGCCGCCCCCGGCGCGGTTTTGATAGCTCGTCACTTCGAAACCGTGCAGACCTGGCTCCCCACTGCCAGCCAGCATCTCACGTGGAGCGCAATCGCCCTCCTCGCATAGGTGTTGAGCGCGCGTATGCGGCGCGAGCGACGTCCACCCACCGCGGCAATTGCCTGGGTTCTCGGCCTCGCACTGTTGCCGTACCTGGCGCTACCGCTTTACCTGTTGTTTGGCCAACGGAAACTCAGGGCCGTGCCAAAGGCTGCAACCCTCAGCTCGAATCCAAACGCACATTGGGCCGCGGTCTTGTTAAGTGGCTTCGGCCTGCCTCCTCCCGGCCCCGCGCAAGTACGGTTTCACACTGACGGATTGCAGTCCCGCGATGCTCTATGGGGCTGCATCGAGAACGCGCGCCGCGACCTCGATGTGTGCACATTCCTGATTGGTGATGACCATTTCGGACGCGACATTGTTGAGCGTCTCGTGCGTCAGGCGCGCCGCGGAGTTCGCGTTCGGATCCTGCTCGATGGCTTTGGCGCTGCTTTGACACCGCGACGCTCATTGCGCGATCTGCGGATGTCCGGCGCCGAGGTCGTCTTCTTTCGCCCGCTGCTGCGCAACCACCGCAAGATGATCATTGCCGATGGCACCCGGCTATGGGCGGGCGGACGTAATCTGGCGGCGGAGTATTTTCTGGGGCGGGACGGAGCGCCACCGTGGGTCGATCTCACTTTCGATCTGACCGGCGAGGTAGCGGCGGTCGCAGGCGGACAGTTCCAGACCGACTGGTTAACGGCGCGAGGCGAATCTTCGCTGCGCGCTCACTCGAGTCCGGAATCAGTGATCGCCCCCCCTCCGCAGTTTCTACCGAGTGGCCCCGATCAGGCAGAGGACACGGCACAGGCGCTGCTCGTCGATGCCTGTTTCCGCGCAAGGGATCGACTACTCGCGGTGACGCCCTACTTCCTTCCGGACGACAGCCTGCGCGTCGCAATGCGCTTGGCGTCGCGCCGTGGAGTGCGCATCACACTCGTCCTTCCAGCTGTCTCTAATCACCGCGTCACGGATTTCGTTCGCGGCCGAGCGCTACGCGAGCTCACGGACGCCGGCGCCGAAGTGCGTCTGTTGCCGAGGATGGTGCATGCGAAGGCGGTGGTCATCGACGATATGCTCGGACTGTGCGGATCGATGAACCTTGATCGCCGCAGCCTGCTCCTGAATTATGAGTGCGCAGTTCTGTTCTATGGCGAGGAGCAAACTACCTGGCTTACCAATGGGATCGATGCGCTCGCCTCTCAGGGCACCCTATTCGACAGCAAACCTCTGGGTCTTCTGAGCGATCTCGCGGAAGGCCTGCTGCTCGCGCTCGCGTTCGAGCTGTAGCAGGAGCCGCAGGTCGCAGCGGCTTGCTCTCACGTCAGTCGGTGCGCCAGCGAACAGACAACTTTCGCGCATGCGCGCAGCCTGTCGGTGTTCAGCAACGCGCGGAGTAGCGATCAATGAAGACTGACAAGCAAATACAGCAGGACGTGATCTCAGAGCTGAGCTGGGAACCGTCAGTCAACGCCGCGAAGATCGGCGTTGAGGTATCCGATGGCATCGTGACGTTGGCCGGCCACGTGAGCAGCTACGCTGAGAAGCTCAACGCAGAACGCGCAGCCCAACGCGTGACGGGCGTCAGAGCAATTACGGTAGAGATGGACGTCAAGCTTGCAGGCACGAGCGTGCGGAGTGATTCCGATATCGCGCGTACTGCAGAGAACGTGCTGCAGTGGATGACTGACCTGCCGGCCGAGCGCGTGAAGGTCAAAGTTGAAAAAGGTTGGGTCACGCTGTCCGGTGAAGTCGAGTGGGAATATCAGAGGAAGATCGCCGCCGATGCGATTCGCAATCTCATGGGCGTCGCCGGCGTCAGCGACCTGATTACCATCAAGCCGAAGGTGTCCGCCGCTCTCGTCCAATCGGATATCGAGGCGGCCTTGAAGCGCCGCGCCCGGAGCAACGCGCAGAACATCTCCGTTGCCGTACACGACCACGACGTGACACTCAGCGGCACGGTCGACAGCTGGGCGGAACTGGAACTGGCGCGGAATTCCGCCTGGTCCACTCCCGGAGTCTACAAAGTAGTGGACAACATGGCCATTCGCTTCTAAGGCCAACGCTGGGCTCGAGATCATCGAGCCCCGTCCGTCGGGCGACAGAATCGACGTCTCACGTTACCGAAAGGATATTCCGTGGACGTAATAGATTCGGCTCTCTATGTATTCAATACACACGCCGAAGCGGACGCGGCAATCCGCTCACTGGGCAAATCTGGCTTCGATGTAAAGAACCTGTCGCTGATCGGCAAGGGCTATCACAGTGACGAGCAGCCGGTCGGCTTCTACACGGCGGGAGATCGCATCAAGTCCTGGGGTGGCACTGGCGCATTCTGGGGCGGCATCTGGGGCGTTCTGCTTGCGCCCGCCGTCTTCTTCCTGCCGGGAATTGGGCTGATTGCGCTGGCTGGACCGATTGTCGCTGCGCTCGTGGCGGCGCTGGAAGGAGCCGTTGTAGTCGGTGGCCTTTCGGCCCTGGGCGCGGCCCTCACGACACTCGGCGCTTCGAAGAATGCGGTGATGAAATATGAGACGGCAGTGAGGGCAGACAAGTACGTTCTCGTCGTGCACGGCGGTGCGGCACAGGCTGCGAAAGCGCACTCGGTGCTGACCCACTCGAGGACACTCGAAACCGCATGACGAGCACAGCACAGAGCTACATAGCAGAGCATTGTCGCCGCGAACAGCGGCCAGTAGAGGATACCCGCCGCCGCTGCCTTTAGCCGTTCTTCACCACCAAGGGGCGAACGAGCTACCGGCCTCGGGTGGGGCTTCATCGCCCATAGCGTGACCTGACGATCCACTCCAAGCGGCATGGGCCCGAAGATCAGTTATGCAATCACTACACGATCCAAAGGTCCGTATGCGCATCGCGCGCACCATGAAGCACCCGGGCGCCACACAACCCGAAAGTGTACTCCGCGGTCGTCGTAAAATACTGCGTCTACGTTTGAAGGAGGCGGCCCCACAAAACTCCGCGTCGCCGGCAGCCGAACGGCAATTTGGCTAGGCGGACTGCGAGAACTCAACAGACACGTGACAGGGTCGCTGCAGATGTGCTGATGCGCACGGTCGAGGCGATGATTCGATGAGCAGCAGACCGCCGCGTTCGCATCTCAACGCGGGGCCTCGGGGACGACACCCAAGGACAGGCAACCATGTCCTAAGTCAACTCAAAAGAGACTGGACCACAAACTCTCATTGAGCGAGAAGGTCCAGCCGCTGCGCGTGAAATCCGCAATGCCCGGTACCTGGGTGAAGCTCTTTTTGGAAAACGCCGCCAAGACTGGCGTTCCACTCATACACATGGCTACCCGCTTCTGAAGCGTACGTGGCGTGACAAAGGCTCTGTCCACGCCTGAACAAGCGGGCGAGCTCCGGAAGATTAGCGCTATTTCAGTTCCTGACGCAGACGGTCAAGATCCTTGCGGTAGCTCTCCGCATCGCCAAACGCCGCGAATTTCGCATAACGATCGTGCGCTCCGATGACGCGCCGCGCGTGCTTGATGGGACACCAGAACTGCTCGGTAACGGAGGCGACCTCGCGAACGTATGCGACGACGCCATTCGCATACGAACAATAGGCGCAGTTCATCTTCTCGATGACATTGAGATAGGCGAGGTGCTCGCGATCCAGCACCATGTAAATACCTCGTTGCACGACCGGAACGCCGAACGCCGGAAAACAGATCCGCTGGTATAGCGTGACGAGGAGATCGAGCAGCGCGAATGGCACTACCAGCGCATAAATCAACGGCGCCACTAGAAACATCAGCGGCCGGGCATCGAGGAAGTATCTCGCCAGGCGCGTCTTGAGCTGCCTGTGTCGCATGAGGATGCGCTCTTCAAACTGTATCTTTCGGCCATGCGCCCCGTAGGCGAACTCCACACGCCGCTTGGCAAGCTCCGTCTCCAGCTCGAACTCGAGCCGGCGTATCTTTTCAACAATCGTGGCAATCGCTTCGTTCATTTCAACTCAACCTGTTCCGATGGATCGTCGTTCGTAGCGCAGCGCTTCAATAGGATCGAGCGCCGCGGCCTCGCTAGCCGAAGAAAAGCCGCAGAAGATGCCGCCTGCCGCCGAGAACAGGAAGCCCCCGCGATATCGCCGTCACCGAAATCAAGATCGGCAACTCGAGGACCGCCGACACAATCTCCGACGCCGAAGCCGGCCACGGTCCAGTTGCGGCTCGGTCGGTGTCGCGACGTTCCATCCTTCGAGCAATACGATCGCCAAATCGCCGCTCGCGCACTGATGACGGCGCTGTCGAAGGCGAAGCGAGCGGAGTGACCGCAACATCCAAGGTCGAAAGCCTTCGGGTGAGTTGCCGGCCGCTCGCGACCGACAGCGGCACCGCTTGGGCGGCGTTCGCGCACCGATCAGTCTCGACGAAAGGCAGGTATGTACTCTACTCTGATCAAGTGCAGAGGCTCTGTGCGATGGAGAACTCTTGAATCGCCACTAACGCGTCTGCTCTCCGCCCGCGATTCGCCCGTGCAGCTCCAGCTCAAGTGCCAGTGCAAGTGCAAGTGCAAGTCAGTGCGGGGCAGCGAACAGACGCCGGCAGGCACGCCGCCCAGAATCGCCTCGCCCTGACTCGAGGAGTATCGAATGTTACGCAGCGTGAAAGATCTGGAGCAATGTGCGAGCGGCGCCCCTCGAGCGATGCCGCCAAGCCTGTTTCGCGCCAGCACGAGTGACCTACCTGGACTACTGCAGCTATCGGTGCTACTTGGATGGCGCTGCTGGAATGGGCGGACCGTCCGCGGCCCCCGCATGACGGTCACCCAACCCGCAAACAACAGTGACACTTAGGCTCATCACAACCTTCACGTGCGCGGTTACAAGAAGGAAGGCACGATCACCACCCCTTTCGACATCACGGTTCTGAACGATCGCTACCGCTTTCACCTCACCATGGACACCATCGATCGGCTGCCGCAGACCGGCGCTCCGGGCCGCCGACTGCACCAGCTCCTTGCGGACAAACTGACCGAGCACAAACGGTACAGCCGCAAGAACGGCCGGGATCTTCCGGAGATTCGCGATTGGACGTGGAGCAATCCGTCGTGACTACGCAGGCGTTCGGCCCGGGCCTGCACAGCCGCGCACCCTTGCCCACGCTTCATGCGGACGGCGTCGGCGAAAGCGGTAGCGCACATCCCCCGCTGTATCCATTGCGTTTTGAACCGATTTATCAGTATCGGCTGTGGGGCGGGCGCCGCCTGGCGAACCTGCTTCGCGCGCCGCTACCGGCTGACGGGCCTGTAGGTGAAGCGTGGCTCCTGAGCGATCGCGACGATCACTCGAGCGTCGTCGCCAACGGGCCACTGCAGGGGCAGACACTGACACAACTGCTCGATCGGTGGCCTCACGAAATGCTCGGCGCACTGGCTGGCCGTTGCAGGCGTTTCCCTCTGTTGCTGAAGTTTCTCGACGCGCGCGACCTGATCTCGGTCCAGGTGCATCCGTCGGATCGCCAGACGAAATACCTGCCTGAAGGTGAAACTGGCAAGACAGAAGCGTGGCTCGTGCTGGAGACCGGACCGGACAGCATCGTGTATGCCGGTCTCGAGCCGGGCATCACGAAGGAGGGTCTGCAGCGTGCGATCGAGAATGGAACCGTGCGGGAACACTTGGCGCACTTCCAGCCGCGAGTGGGCGATGGTATTTTCCTGCGGGCCGGCACCGTTCACGCGCTCGGCGACGTCGTGGTATTCGAGGTTCAACAGAACAGCGACGTCACCTTTCGTCTCTACGACTGGGATCGCGTGGACGCGACGACGGGGAAGGCACGCCCACTGCAAGTCGAGCAGGCGCTGGCCTGCATAGAGTTTGATGACTGCGTCGTCGGAACGGTTCTACCGACTCTGGAGGTATCAGCGCCGACACTGCGGGAACGGCTCTTCTTCTGCCCACAGTTCGAGGTGTGGCGTATCGCCGGAGAGTTGCCTTTCACGGTCGGTGTCTCGGGCGCACCCCGCGCGCTCGTTTGTATCGAGGGCGCGGGCGAGATCCAGCACGCAGGCTCCACCAGTTCGGTCAGCAAGGGTGACGTGTTACTCCTGCCGGCCGTAGTCGGCGTATGTGTTCTACGACCGCAGGGGACGTTGAGTGTGCTCGAAGTGTCATCGCCCGCAGGAACATGAACGCATGAAGCGCCTGGTCCTGTTCGACCTGGACGGCACGCTGGCCGAGAGCAAAGCGCCAATCGATGTCGAAATGGCAACTCTGCTTGGCGCACTGCTGCGTATCGCGGAAGTGGCGGTCATTTCCGGGGGAGACTGGCAGCAATTCGAGACGCAGCTGCTCCCTCATCTGCGTGGAGAAAATCTAAAGAAGCTCTCGCTGCTGCCCACCTGCGGAACCAAGCTCTACGAATACGGCATGGACTGGCAGAAGGTCTATTCAGAGGACTTCACCGCGGCCGAGCGCGAAACGATCGTCGGTGCGCTGACACGGGCTCTCGCCGCGACGGGGTTGCACATCGCGAAGACCTGGGGAGAACCCATCGAGGACCGTGGCAGCCAGATCACGTTCTCCGCATTGGGACAGCAGGCTCCACTGGACAAAAAAAAGATGTGGGATCCTGATTTCGCCAAACGCCACAGGATCCAGGCTTTGCTCGAGCCATCCCTGCCAGAGTTCGCCGTTCATCTGGGAGGCACGACATCCATCGACATTACCCGGCGGGGCATCGACAAGGCCTACGGCATACACAAACTCCGCGACCGGCTCGGCATCGCCATCGAAGAAATGATTTTCGTCGGCGATGCCCTGTTCCCCGGTGGCAACGACTATCCGGCAAGGCAAGCCGGCCTCGCATGCATTCAAGTCGCGGGCCCTCACGAGACCAAGCGTGTCTGCGAGGCGATCGTCGCGTGCCTGGATTGCATCCACGACTCGAAGCGCATCGGGGACCGCAGTCGATGACCGGCTTCGAGTTGCGGCGTCTTGGAATCGTCATGGAGCCGCAACCCGGAAACCCTCATGAAGCCGAAGGCGTGCTCAACCCCGGCGCAGCGCGTGGACCGGATGGCGAGCTTTACCTGTTTCCGAGACTCGTGGCGCGCGGTAACTATTCACGCATCGGCATTGCGCGAGTCCGCTTCGACGAAGCGGGCAACCCGGTTGCGGTGGAGCGCCTCGGCATCGCGCTCGAGCCCGAAGCAGACTACGAGAAGCACGACGGCGGCGGGGGTTGCGAGGATCCGCGCATCACATTCATCGAGCCGCTGCAGCGCTACCTCATGACCTACACGGCATTCTCGTCGGCAGGCCCAAGGGTCGCGTTGGCCCTTTCGCAAGATCTGTTTCATTGGGAGCGGCTCGGGCTAGCGGAATTTGCGCCCTACCACGGCATCGATTTCGTCAATGTCGGCAACAAGGATGCGAGCTTTTTCCCGATCGCCATCGCCAACCACGCCGGGAAAATGCAGATGGCGCTCCTGCATCGTCCGCTCTTCCCGGGAACGTGTCCCGAAGAGACAGCCTGCCGGCCTGCCCACACCAGAATCGACCTGGCCCACGAAAGTATCTGGATTTCCTATTGCCCGATGCCCGCGGGCGGGAGCGAACGACAGCTGGGGCTGTTCAACTCGCATCACCGCCTCGCGACTCCAGTGTCGACATGGGAGAAGCTGAAAATCGGAGGCGGGACTCCACCGGTGCTCACTCGTCACGGCTGGCTCGTGATTTATCACGGTGTCAGCAACATCGCAGCGCTGCCCGACGATGAACCGCGGCTGTCCTACTCGGCCGGAGTAATGCTGCTCTCGAAGGAGCACCCACGGAAGGTTCTCTATCGTTCGATCGAGCCCGTGCTGACTCCCGCGCTGCCACAAGAACGGCACGGCACGGTTTCAAACGTAGTGTTCCCCACGGGGATAGATCGGCGTGACGACCTCGGTACTCCGGATCGCTTCGACGTCTACTACGGAATGGCCGACAGCAGGATCGGCGTTGCGCGGCTCACCGTGCCCGAACACCTTTCAACTTCCGGCGCCGAGGCCAACCCGCTCAGCTAGCGGGTTGGCCGCAGGAGATCTCCAGCGCTCACAAGTGAGACCGGCGTCGCCTGCCCCACCGTCATCGCGGCTTACGAGGAGCGCATCTGCTCGCTCGAAGAACGCAGGGTTTCCGACTCGCCATCGCGGGAACTACCCGCGCTCAAAAGGTTATCATTCATGCGCACTTGCCTTGAGCACTTCCAGATCTGGCGGCCGTCGATCAGACGCGGCAGCTTCGCGGTCATACCTTGGGCGCCGAATATGGGCAGAACAGACGGGAGCGCGCAATGAACCGGCGACAAATCCTCACGGGTGGCGTAAGCCTTGCAGTGCTGGGCACTGTAACGGCTTACGTCGCTAGCAGACAAATGGGATCGTCATCCGACTACAATGACGCCGCTGAATCCATGCGCTCGCTGCTATCGGCACAGCCCGAAGCGCGAGATCTCATCCGCTTTGCCACGCTCGCGCCGAACGGCCATAACACGCAGCCCTGGAGGTTCGCGATTGCCCAGCGCCGCATCACAATCCTGCCGGACTTCTCCCGCCGGACACCAGTGGTGGACCCTGACGATCATCACATCTTCGCAAGCCTCGGGTGCGCCGCCGAGAATCTCGCACTCGCCGCGGCCGCGCGTGGTCACCCCGGTGAACTTAGGTTCGTTGATGCCAACGACGGTTCGATCGATTTCGCGTACATCGATTCAGCGCCTGCAGGTTCTGCACTGTTCGACGCAATTCCGCATCGGCAATCGACACGCGCCGACTATTACGCTCGAGCGGTACGCTCAGCGGATCTCAAAACACTTGCGGCCGCGGCGACGATTCCCGGCGTTGACATGGTGCTGATCAACGACAGACCACAAATGGACCGGCTCAGCGATTTAGTAGTGGCCGGAACCAGCGCGCAAATGGGCGACCCGGCTTTCCTTCGCGAGCTGAAGTCGTGGCTGCGCTTCAGTCCCCGGCAAGCACTGAAGTCCGGCGACGGACTTTACAGCGCGGCAAGCGGTAACCCGTCGCTCCCGGAATGGCTCGGTCAGCGCATTTTCGACATGTTAGTCACGGCCCAGTCGGAGAGCGATAAATATGCGCGCCAGTTGCGTTCCTCCGCCGGCGTCGCGGTTTTCATCGGCGCACAGAACAACCGCGAGCATTGGGTGCTGGCGGGCCGGTCCTGCCAACGCTTTGCCCTGCAGGCCACCGCCCTCGGGTTGAAACTCGCGTTTATCAATCAGCCTGTTGAAGTCGCGACGCTGCGGCCCGAACTTGCGGCGCTGGTCGGAATGCCGGGCCGGCGCGCGGATATCGTCATGCGGTTCGGATATGGTCCAAGCCTCCGCTATTCGGTTCGCCGACCGATTGAGACCGTCATCGCGGCGTGACGATGCCGTTCTCCTCTTGGTTTCAGCGCCGCCCGCTGCCTGGCTACTTTTTGTCGGCCTTCGGCATCAGCTGCGGCGGCACTTTCATCATCCTCACGTGCAGAGGATTCGATCTCTCGGCGATGCGGCCCCTGGAAGCCGGGTGGCTGCTCGTTCTTTTCCCCGTGACCTCCTTCACGCAGAGCCGGTACTGGCAATCCGCCTTTGCGCTCACACTTTGGGTCGCAGTTGCGGTGGTTCTGCGAAGATCTGCGGCTCGCTTGGACGGAAGCGTTCCCGTATTGTCCACTTATTCGGACGAGGCCGGCAAGGACGCAACCAGTTCGCTCATTGAGCCACTTTGGCTGACAGGCCGATATACTCGGCGGCAATGTCCTCACTGCTTCAACCTCTTCACCTGCTGTTGATGATGTTCGCGGGATGGATCAACCGTCACCAGCTGGACGTCATCGACTACCTCCAGGAAGAGAACCGCCTGCTCAAGGAACGCCTGGGCGGCCGCCGCATTCGCTTCACCGACGCCGAACGTCGACGACTCGCGCGAAAAGCATTCGCACTCGGTCGCAAAGTGTTGAACGGGCTGGACACGCTGGTCACACCAGACACACTGTTGCGATGGCACCGGGAACTGGTGGCCTCAAAGTGGAATTACAGCCAACGGCGCGGGCCGGGGCGCCCGCGCATCATGAAGACGATCGTCGACCTCATTCTGCGCATGGCGCTCGAGAATCGCTCGTGGGGATACACGCGGATCCGCGGCGCGCTCGCCAATCTGGGACGTGACGTGGGACGCGGCACCATCGCCAACATCCTCCATGAACACGGCATCGAGCCTGCCCCTGAGCGGGATCGAGACACTCGGTGGTCGACGTTTCTGAAAGCTCACTGGGAGTGCCTGACTGCTACGGACTGCCTGAGCGTCGAGGTGCACACGCTCAAGGGGCTCGTCACACACTACGTGCTGTTCTTCGTCGACATCGCCTCCCGATCCGTGCATATCGCCGGCGTCACGGCGCATCCCGACAATCGCTGGATGACGCAGATCGCGCGTAATCTCACCGACACCGAAAACGGATTTCTTCGCGGCGCGCGATACTTGATTCTAGACCGGGATACAAAATACTCATCCGAGTTTCGTAACGCGCTCGACCGTGAGGGCATCCACCTCATCCGCCTTCCGGCGCGATCCCCGAATTTGAAGGCGTACGCTGAGCGCTTCGTGCGCTCCATAAAGTCGGAGTGCCTGAACCGAATGATCATCTTCGGACGGGACTCGCTTCAGCACGCGATTGGTCAGTTCATGGCGCACTGCCATGCTGAGCGAAACCATCAGGGCCTCCGAAACCGACTCTTGCGGCCCGCCCCTCCCATCGCGCCATATCACCCAGTGCGGCGACGCCAGCGCCTCGGTGGGATGCTCAACTATTACCACCGCGTCGCTGCCTGAGCAGGTCGTTTCTATTTCTGGACAGAACGGCGGCGTGTAACGTTGCGGCAAACGCCTAACGCTAAGGCGCCACGGGCTGACTCCCCGTCGCGAATGGCACAACCTGCGTAACGCTGCCGTCTTTCTGGTCACACCCGGAACCCGCACCCGCCTTATCCGCAGGATCCGCGCCGGGTCCGGTGGATGCGCCCCAGAAGTTCTGAGTCGCATCGATCAACCTGCCAGACTGGTTGATCAGGCCGCATCCCGAGCCGGCGCCCAGGTTTCCAAAAATATTGTCGGCGCGCACGTCAACTTTTCCGAAGCCGATAGTGACTCCCGTGCCCGCATTGCCGGTGGCGGTGTTGTGCATGAGCCGCACTACGTTGTTCGGGAGTGTGCTCGTGTTGGTCAGATAGAACCCCGGTCCGAAGTTGGCAACGGAGATGTTGTCTTCGAGCAGCACGTCACCCGTCTCGCCGTTACGAACAAAGAAGCCCGCAGCTAGCGGGTAATTGGGCTCGTCGGCTTCAAAGAACGGTGGGCCGGCCCCATTATTGCTGGCGAAATTTCCGACCAGTCGCTTGGTGCCGTTTCCTCCGACAGAGATTCCAGTCCATGTGTTGCTCAAGGCGGAGTTCCCCGTGAACACGATGGTGGCATTTCCGCCCAAGCCAAAGCCGTAGTGATTGTCCAGTGCGGTGTTCCCGGTGATGTATACCGGCGCTCCGGTCGCCGTGATCGAGAAACCATATTCCGGACCCTGGGTCAGGTCTAACCTGCCAAGATCAGTGCGACGCGCGACGTTGCCGGCGATTGCGATATCGCCGTTGTCCCTTACTTCGAGAAGGTTCAGGGGTCTCCCGGTAAGCTCGAAGCCGTGGCCGGGCGTGCCGAACGTCACGCCGTTCGCGGCGATCATCACAAGCGCGTAGAGCTGTACCTCCGCGTACTGATCCAACATCGCGGTAGTGCTGTCGATACGGGTGACGTTGGCCCCATTGGTGGACAGGATGCGCAAGCGCTTGCGGATGCAGACGACGCAACCCTCCTGTCCGCGAACTATTTCTGCAGCCTCATCGCCTGGATCGAGGAAGTCCTTGTCCCGGTTGATATCGCCATACAGCCCCGGCCCGACGAGGATTGTGTCGCCCGCCCGAGCGTTTTGAATGGCACGACTGATCGAGCGGCACGGTTTCACGGGGTCTCCGCAGGCGGACCCGTCGACGCCGTTATTTTCTACGTGGAGGATGCTGGCAGAGGCGCTCGCCATACCCAGCATTGCCAGTGAGACCGAGAGAAGAGACATGCGTGTGCCCATGGGAACCTCCCTATTGTTTGTACGCGCTGCAGACAACGGACTAACAGCGCGAGAATCGCCGCGCCGCAATAGAAGGCCATACACCAACCTCGCGGCCATTCCCTTACCCGTATCATCATAGCATCAAGCACGCTAAGGACCGCATCCGGCGGGTGCAAGAAGCCCATACACAAGTCCGCTCACGCCAACTGTCGTCCGCAATAATTCGGTACGGACCGATCGGTGCGTGGCGAAGAACACCGG
>JBDTUL010000108.1:0-13508 GCA_040007735.1 Gammaproteobacteria bacterium
GTCGAATTCCTTCGTACGTACAAGAGCCACCTCATCGCCGACTTTCGCGTCGACCGACGACAGGTTGGCGCCACCGGGCCGATAACCGCTGGCGGCCCTGGCATAGATCATCTTGTTCGGATCGATGTTGAACTGGGTCGATACCTGGAATGTCGTGCTGTTATCGGACGACGTCTGGGTGAGGCTGGTCGTCCCGCCGACAGCGAGGCCACCGCTGGTCTGGTCGGAGTCCTGATCGTTCGTGCTGTAACGCAGGCCAGCGGACAGATTCCACCGCGGCGTGACGTGGTACTTCACATCCGCATAGCCGGCATACTCTTCGTACTTCGCGCCGAGGCCGGAGAAGAAAATTGGAGCAGGCAACGGAATCGGGGTCTGCGTGCCTTGTAGAAAGGTCGTGCTGGGCTGATCGCGGTGAGTCTTTTCGTGCGTGTAGTAGGCCCCGAGTCGCCACTCGATCTGCTCGCCGGTGGGCGATTGCAAGCGCAGTTCCTCGGTCACCTTTTTCAAGTCGAGGTCGGAACCGACGCTGAAACCTACACCCGGGATTCCCAGCAGTCCGCTCAACAGCGCTCCAAACTGCGCGGTCTGATCGGTGACGGCTTCCTGGTGCAAGGTGCTGTAACTGGTGATCGAGATCAGATCCGCCCAGTCGAGATCGTAGTCCACCGATGCGCTGGACAACCGATAGTGAATCGTCTCCGGCTCCGCTGCGGATCGCACCTGCTGCAGGTCGGCCAGCGTAGGCCGAGGGTCACCACCGGTCAGGGTGATGTCTTCCTGTTGCGACCCATCGCTGTCGAGATTCTGGATCGTGGTTGCGAGGTCGACGGAGAGCCTGTCGCTGGCGAGCCATCGCAGCGCCGCCCGTCCGCCGGACACGTCCGTCTTGTTGATGTCCTTTTGCGCAAGCTGAATGTTGTCTATGAAACCCGCATCCTCTCGCTGATAGGCACTCGCGCGAAAGGCCAACTTCTCGCTGACCAGCGGGATATTGACCATCCCGCGAACGCCGTATCCATCGCCACCTTTGCTGACCGTTGTGGCATTCAGGCCGACGCGGCCTTCGAATGCGGCCACATTCGGTGCGGCCGTCACGTATTTGATGAGGCCGCCCAGCGAGCTCGCCCCGTAGAGCGTGCCTTGCGGCCCACGCAGAACCTCGATGCGCTCCACGTCACCTGGATCGAGATCGGGACTCAGGATACCGGCCAGCACCTGGTTGGTCGACGAACCGAATGCCGTGTCGTCGATGTAGGTCGCCGTGGTCGAACTGACGGTCGAGCCGGTGTTGATACCGCGGAGAATAATCTGCGTTTCGCCGGGCCGGTTCGAACTCAGGCTGAGTCCGGGAACCTTGGAAGCGATGTCCTCCAGCTTGACAGCGCTGGTGCGAGAAAGATCGTCCGCAGTGACCGCGGTCACTGGCGCCGGGATATCGAGCAGGCGCTCCGATCTCTTTTGCGCAGTCACCACGATTTCGCTAAGCACGTCCTTAGACGCCGGCTCAGTCGACTGCGCCTGGGCCGAGGCGGCGGAGCACAGGAATGCAGAAGCAGTTGCTCCGTAAAGCAAGCGCAAAATCACAGCCTCGCTGCTGCGTGTTGAGTGTTTCGAAGGCTCAGTGATATGGAACATGCTGCGATTACCCTTGTCTTTTTATTGGCATTCGACCGCGGTCAGATCGAAGGAGATGAAATTAACGGATCGATGACAAGCCGTCTTATCTAATATGGTCATAAGAACGTGTGTGAAGCGGCCTGTCAGCGGCGTGGGTGCGGCCGATCGGCACTCAGCAGAGCTCGAACCGGACGTCCTGGGCGCCTCTCGACAAGACCAACTGGCCGAGTGCCGGAAGCTGCTCCAGGCCGGCGGTGATCGTGAGGAAGTGATTGGCGGCAAGCTGCCCGAGCTTGCTCGCGAACCTGAGGCCTCCATAGGGGATCAGGATCTCCGTTTCACTGTATCCTCCGGGGTAGAAGATGATCTGGCCGGGAGCGGGATAGCTGGTCGCGTTCTCGAACGGCAGCCCGGTGCTCAGATTTCCGAGCGGAACCCAACAACCCTCGCCGCTCCAGCGGGCATGGATGAGCTTCTCGCGATAGGGAAGCATCCCCCGAAAGAGCGCGCACGTCTTCGGCGCCAGCGCATCCTCCAGTTGAGCCCGGAAACTATACGGGCCTGCTTCAATCTTGATCTGATTCACGGCTTGTACCTCGATGGCGATTTGGCGTGGGGATGCAACGGCGCGCGGCGTTGCCGACCTGCTCGTTGGGGATCAGGCCGATGGCGAAGACGGGCAACATCGCAAGCAGCAGAATCAGGGTCGCCCGCTCCCGCCGAGTCATTGGACTGCTCGGTGCGCGGGCAACTTCTTTCAGCGTCTCCGGGGGCAAATAGGAGTTGCCGGCAAGGTAGATCGCCAGGCCCACGAGCATGCCGATACCAGCAGCGCCGAAGCCGTATCCCCAGCCCAGCATTTCGCCGAGCGTTCCGCAGACGAGTGGCGCGCAGATCGTCCCCGCATTGATTCCGAGAAAGAAAATCTGGAACGCGTCGGCACGTCGCGGGTCGTCCGGACGATAGAGCGCGCTCACCTGCGAGGCGATATTTCCCTTGAAGCAACCCGTTCCCAGGACCAGCAGTAGCAAGGCAAGCAGGAACGGCGCCTCGAACGCCATGAGGAAGTGGCCGAACGCCATCAGCAGCGCTCCGAGGATCACGGTGCGCTTGCGCCCGAGCAGTCGATCGGCGAGCAGGCCACTGGCATCGCGGCGCTAGGCCAACGCGGCGCGCGCAGAAGTCAGGAATTGAAGAAAGCGGGACGCGGCGACGATGTCCACGCACTGATGGCGCACGGTGAAGGCGTCGAGCCGCTCTAGTCCCTGCAGATAGCTCAGCCATTCCGCCATGAAGCGATTGCGCAACCGGATTTCCAGGGCGACGGGACCCGGAACGACGTAAGGTCGAACCTTGCCGACTCGCTCCACCGCCTCTCGAACGGCGGCTCGCAGGCATTGATCGGCTGCCAGCGGCGATAGCGTGTTGGTAGACAGGAAGCCATAACTGCGCTTCAGGCAAGCCGTGGCGATGCCACTCAGCACGTTGCGAGTTTCATCGATGGCTATATCGTCGCCAGCGAGCATGAGCACCGGCACATTGAAGTGGCCCGCGAGTGCGGCACTGATGATCGCTTCCGAAACGGACGATCCATTCAGCCGCACATCGTGGAAGAACTCGCCGCTGACCGTATGTGACAACGTGCCGGCGGCGTTCGCAGCGCCGGCGTGATAGCCAATCAGAAGCGCTCCGTCGAAACAGCCCTCCTCGATTCCCTGCATCATCCCCAAGGGCCGGGGCCAAGATCGGACCAGGCGCACGAACGGCGGCATCTTTTCGAAGCGGATGTTCTGTCCATTGCCGTGCGAATCGCTGACGACGACCTCGGATGTTCCAAGCTGTTGCAGAACGTCGCATGCGGCAAGCACCGCATCCGTCATCCAGTCGCGGGCCTGCTCGTACTCGCAGCGTCCTGGGGCGAGGTTCTCCCGTGAGGAGACACCAGCGATGCCCTCGATGTCGGCCGAAATGTAGAAGCGCATTCGCGTAGCCAACCAATGTTGGCGCCTGAGCACAATCGCCGAAACCTAATGCAGTCATTAGGCCTTGCGAGCGGCCGTGTCATCGCAGCGAATCGATTTCGCCGCCGTAGCCTTCTATTCCAGGTCGTTGAACGCAACGTTCTCGACGGGATACTCGCGCCAGGCGTGGAAATCGAAATGCCACCATTCGTTTGGTTGCACTACGAAGCCTTCCTTCTCCATGGCGAAGCGCAGTAGATCTCGATGCCAGCGCTGGCGGCTCGTGCCGCCTGAATAGCAAGCATGCGAACGCTCGGTCGGCTCGTCGTAGCGAGACGGCATCTCGACCGGCGCTCCGCTCTCCACGTCGAACAGTGACAGGTCGATCGCGCAACCGCGGTTGTGAGTCGAGCCTACCGCCGGATCCGCAAGGAACGAACGATACTGCGATGGCACACAGTCCCAGAAGAATCTCGTGATCGACCATGGACGGTAGGCATCGTGAATCAGCAGGCCGTAGCCGCGATCGCGCATGGTCATCGCCACTCGTGACAACGCGGCGGCGACGGCGGGTCGCAGCCAGGCAGACGCCTTGTCGTAGACGGGAAAGCCCATGAAATTGTCCGCGGAGGCGTAACGGATCTCGAGGCGGATTGACGGCACGACGTCCGCCAGCGACACGAAGTTCGGCCTGCGGCCGATGGGCCCGCGATGGAATTGATCGTCAAACGCTGTGTGAGCGCCAGTCTCGCTCAGGCGTGCGCTTAGCTGCCCTGCCAGCGATTGCTGAAACTGATCGACGAGCTCGGCGCCGACATCGCGGCGCTGCATGCGAACGCCGTCGACCTCCGCTACGAGCCGGTTCTGCTCTTCGATCATGAGTATCCTGCGGCCGCTGCTCGCTTCGAAGAATTGCAGCTTGTTCTCATGACGCAGCCGGGCGGACACGAACCCGAACCCGTGCGCTCGCAGGACACCTGCCTCTTCGCCTATATCGAGGACGTCGTCGCGGCCGTACTGCCCAATCAAGCCGGATAACTGGCGTGGCGGAGGCGGCGGTGGCCCGGTGGACGCCGGCTGTGAGATTCTCAATGCCGTGCCACCTCTCGTTCTACCTGATTGGACCGGCGACTGAGTAACAGCAACGCCAGGGAGGACACCGCCGCAACGCAAGCCATGAGGCCAAAGAACTCTGCGTGATCGACGGTCGTCCAGAGCGTGCCCAGCAATCCCGACAGCGACTTCATCGTCGATCCCAATCAATCGTGGAACATTTCGATGCTCGCGGAGCTTGCACCGTCGCTGGCCGGCCTCGGTGTCGTGCTGCTCGAACAACCGATCGCCGTCGGAGGCGGGGCTCGATGGTTATCGCTGTCCTATCCGGCTGTGCGCAGACGAATTGATCAGCTCCATCGTCGACCTGGACCGGGCCCGTGGCCGCCTCGACCTCATCAACATCAAGTTGGACAAGGCGGGCGGACTGACCGCGGCGATGAAGCTGGCGGAGGCGTCGACTTTTATTTTCAATAAGGCGTGGTCCGATCGGGCGCGCGCAGCAGCCGTGTATTGATCCGGCGAACGGATGCCGATGGTGAATGCCGTGTTCACCGGTTTCGGACGAGCAATGCCACAGCGCGCAAAGACCGTGATACCGGTCTGCTTGGCATCGAGATCCCACAGCGCACTGTCCAGGGCGAATCGCGCTCCGACGTCGGGCAACACTTGCAGCAGGTGCTCTCTCGACAGCCCAGCATCGAGGGCCCCTGTTTCGACGACAGAGCGGACTTGCTCGAGCTGCCGGGTCATCGTCTCCAGGGTCTCGCCGAGATAGTCCACCCCGCAGCTCTCCCCGCGGCCGCGATTGCCGCTCGCATCTGTGAGGGTAACTACCAGCCCTGCCGTTTCGTTTTGCACGCCTCGCGCGATTGCGAACGGCTCACACAGAGGCCAAATTCTGCGGTCGATCTGGAATGTCAGGCTCATGTCGCCAACAGCCCATCGACGAAAGATGCCAGCTCCGACCGCAGCGGATCGAAACACGGCACTCCATGCGTGCGTGCGGTTTCCATCAGGAGCTTCGTGGTATCTCCGGCCGGCAGCCGCGACGTGTTTAGACTGATGCCCACGACCCGGGCGCGCGGATTCGTGAGCCTCGCCGCCTCGACATACCGATGCATTGCTGTCGCGAGATCGGGAACGGGGTAGTCCGGAAACCCGTTCAGCGTCCTGCGCAGAGGGTCGTGACACAGAACCAGAGCATCCGGTTGGGACCCGTGCAGCAGTCCC
This sequence comes from Gammaproteobacteria bacterium, assembly GCA_040007735.1. Lineage (GTDB taxonomy): Bacteria > Pseudomonadota > Gammaproteobacteria > Steroidobacterales > Steroidobacteraceae > JADGHX01. The sequence goes on from JBDTUL010000108.1 coordinate 5,868, forward strand.
AACGTAACGCCGGCATAGGCTGGGTGGAACAGCGAGCCCTGCCCCTCGATGACGTCCCAATGATCTTCCGCTGCCGCCGGTGACAGTGTTTCCGCCGCACCAGCGATGAAGTCGGCCACGATCGCATCGATGGCAATTCCGCTGCCTGCGATCATGACGCCTGTCTGACCGGTAGCGCGAAAATCCGCCGCGATTCCTCGTTTACGCAGAGCACGAGCGATAGCGAGCGCTGCGTATTTCTTGCCCACGGCGCAGTCCGTACCCACGCTCAGGAGCCGCTTGCCGCTTCGTTTGTTACCGTTCGCCACCGCGAATGTGCGCGTGGGGGAGCGGACATCGTGAAGCCTTCGGCCCAGCGGCTGCGCGATGTCCCTGATCTCCGCAATGTCAGCCAGGCGTGTGTGCAGACCATTTACAACATCCAGCCCAGCTCGCAGCGCCTCGATCAGACTCGGTTTCCAATGCTCGGGCAGCTGCCCTCCGACCGGAGCTGCTCCGATCAGGAGCGATCGGGCACCGCGCTCGAAGGCTTCTGCCATCGTCAATTCCGGTAACCCGAGGTCGACATTACAGCCGGCGAGGCGCGATTGTCCGATCACCGCGTCCGGGAGCCAATCGCGAACGCCAAACGCCGTTTTGATGTTCAGCTCGCCCTTCACGTCACCGAGAAAAATCAGGTAGGGTAAATTTATCATCTTCACTTCGGTCCGCTTTCGAGAAAGCAGACCACCACAGGTGGATGACGACAACCGCGCAAAACTAATGGCCGCATTAGTCACTACGAATTAGATTCCCTTAATGCAATTTCTTGCGAGTGGCCCTGTTTGCGGTAGTATTTGAACGGAAGGTCGCTTCGATGACCTTCGCCAGTCTCGACGGTTGCGCACATGCGTCGATTGTGGAGACTCCATCATTCTTTCGAGGATCGGATGTCCAACGCCAGACCCGGTGCGGCACTCAAGAGCTTGCGCAAAAGCAATCGCTGGACACTCCTGGACGTCAGCAATAGAACCGGGATTCCGCCTTCTACGCTGTCGCGCATCGAAAACGATCAGATTTCGCCCACGTACGATTTGCTGCTGAAGCTGAGCAAGGGGCTGTCGATCGATTTGAGCCAGCTTTTGTCGATGGCGAGCAGAACGCCAGGGGAAGGTTCGGATCAGCCGGGTCGGCGCAGTGTCAATCGCAGCGGGGATGGCCAGGCGATCGACATGTTGAACCACACGGTGCGCTACTTGAGCAACGATCTGCTGAAGAAGCAGATCACGCCGCTGTTATGTGAATATCGTGCGCGCTCGCTCGAGGAGTTCGGCGAATTCATGCGGCATGAGGGGGAGGAGTTTCTGTACGTTATCGATGGAGAACTCGAGCTGCATACGGAATGTTATGCGCCGCTGCTCCTCAGGGCGGGCGAGTCGATCTACTTTGACAGTCGCATGGGGCACGCCTACATCTCGCGCGGCGAGGTTCCCTGTCATGCGCTGTCGGTTTGTACGGTTCCGCAGCCCGTTGATATGAAGCAGCTGACCTCCGGCAAGGTGAGCGAACCGCTTGCGAGCGAGAAAGCCGTGCGGACTGACAAGCGCCGCACGGAAGTGAGCGGCCGTCGCACCGCGTCAGCCAGGCGCAAGACGCGCCGCTCGGCATGATGCACGCAGTCCGACTACGCCAGTCACGCCTCGACTAGCCGGTCGAACCCACCCCTGTCACGCATTGGATCGACGGCTGGAATACCCAGGTCGGCGCTGTGTTCTGCCATCAGGCTGGCATCGGTGCGGCAGTAGCTTTGCATATACGGAAACTCCCGGCAAGGCACCCTCGCGGCGCACGCTGGCGAATAAGCGGCTCCAAGCGGTGCAAAAAAGGTGTTCCGCAGGGGCGCGAGCCCTACTTTTCGTCCCACCAATTCGTAAGTTCTTGCGTATTTATCACTAAATTGCATATAAGGAACTCCTTGCGAATGCGAGATCAGGAGCCGAATGACTTCGCCCCTCGACAACGGCCCCGATGCGCATCGGCTCGATACGCAATTGCTATCGGACCTGTGGATATTCCGTTCGGCGGCGCGCTTCGGCTCCATATCGGCAGCGGCCCGTCGGCTCGGCGTTACACAAAGCGCAGTCAGCCAGCGTGTGCTGCGTCTCGAGGCGAGGCTCAATACTTCGCTCTTCGTACGCAACAAGGTCCGACTCACGCTGACGGACACGGGTACGACGCTGTTGCAGGCGATGAGCAACGTCGCGAATGTACTGAACGACAGCATCAGCCGCATCCATCAGAATCGCCGCGGAGCCATCGTCCTGAGCTGCGTGCCCTCGCTCGCCACCGAGTGGCTGGTTCCGCACCTGGACTCTTTCTATCGCAGCCATCCCGGCATCGAGATTTTCCTGCGCTCCGAATTGAAGTCCTGGACGCCGGAGAGGCTCGACGATGAGGGCGTGGATCTGGCCATCGACTACACCCCCGAACCCCTGGAAGGCCTGCACGAGCTCGCTTCGGTTTGTGAAATCATCTTCCCGGTCTGCTCGCGCGCCTACCTGGAAAATCTGCGACCGGGAGAGCCCGCGCAGATCGTCCTCCTGCATGACGACTTTCCCCAGGCCGGTGGGTCGCCGGGGCTCGAATGGGGCGATTGGCGTCGGGCGGCGAATACGAGCTGGCCGGAGTCCGCCGTGGCCGATCGTCACTTCAATCTATCCATCCTCGCCTATCATGCGGCGATGTGCGGTCAAGGCGTCGCCATGGGACGCGCGGCGATCGTGCAAAGGCTGGTGTCGAGGGGCGAACTCGTCGCCGCCACGCTGTACGCACCGGTGCCCGGACCCAGTTATCGGGTCGTGACACATCGACCCGGCGAGGCCCGCTCGCCCGTGAGACTGTTCGCCGAGTGGTGGGCACGAACGATGACGGAGACCCAGGCGCAGATGCTGTCGTTGCTGGGGCCTTCTGCCAAGCAATGCGATCCATTGCCAGAACTAATGGCCCTCCCAGGTTTTTCGAATTGCAATGGCGAGCTGCGAGTGATGCGATGAACCGCAATGAGCCGCATCGAACCGTTTCACGCGATTTCGATCAGTCAGCTCGCACACAGACTGGGTGCGGCCGGCCAATCGATCGTACACATGGAATTCGGGCAACCGTCCACCGGCGCGCCGAGCAAGGCGATCGAGGTCGCCCATCGCATCCTCGACGCTGACGCGATGGGATACTGGGAGAGCGCGGAGCTGAAGGAACGCATCAGCCGCCACTACCGCGACCGGTACGCAATCGACGTTGCGCCAGGCCGAATCGTTCTGACGTGTGGCGCGTCGCCAGCACTCGTGCTTGCCCTGACAACTGCGTTCGAGCCGGGAGACCGGGTTGCGTTGGCGCGTCCCGGCTATGTCGCCTATCGCAACACCTTGCGGGCTCTTCACATGGAAGAGATCGAGCTGGAATGTAGCGCCGCGGACAGATACCAGATTTCGGCCGCTGCAATCGCGGCGCTCGATCCCTGGCCACGAGGTGTGATCGTAGCCAGCCCCGCCAATCCCACCGGCACGATCATCTCTCCTGCGCAGCTGGGAGCAATCGCCTCGGTGTGCGCGGAGCGTCGCATTCGTATCGTGTCGGACGAAATCTATCACGGGCTCAGCTACGGCGAACCCGCCCAGACGCTGCTGCGTTACGCACCGGACGCCCTCATCATCAATAGCTTTTCGAAGTACTTCAGCATGGCCGGCTGGCGTCTCGGCTGGCTGGTGGCACCACCGGACCTGGTAGAAGAGGCACGCAAGCGGATGGGCAATCTGTTTCTGACTCCTCCGTCGCTCAGCCAGCATGCGGCGGCCGCAGCCTTCGATTGCATGCCGGAGCTGGACGCACATGTAGACACTTATCGACGCAACAGATCGCTGCTCCTCGAAGCACTGCCGGCACTGGGACTCAACGAGATTGCTCCACCCGATGGCGCGTTCTACATCTACACATCGGTCGCACATCTCACAGATGACAGCCTGGCCTTCTGCAAAAGGATGCTGACCGAGACCGGGATCGCAGCCGCGCCGGGCATCGACTTCGATCCTGTTCGAGGCCATCAGTTCGTCAGGTTCAGCTTCGCTCTATCGACATCGCTGATCGAAGACGCCGTCGAGCGGCTGGGCAAATGGTTGCCGTTACAGGAGCGCAGATCGTGAGCCCATTCAGCGTTGCAACCGGATGAAGCTCACCCGACGTGAAGTGCTCGCCGGTACGCCGCTCGCTGCATTGGCAGCGGCTGCTCCCCTCGAGCTGAAAGCGAAGGCCGCGGACTTGGACGGCATCGACGATGTCGTGGGCCGCTTCATGAGCGCCTTCGAGATCCCCGGCATTGCAGTGGCCATCGTGATGCCGGAGCGAGATCCGATCCTGCGCTCATACGGCGTGCGCAAACTCGGCAGCCCGGAACGAGTCGACACGCGCACACAGTTCGCCATCGCGTCGAACAGCAAGGCGTTCCTGACGGCGAGCCTTGCCATGCTCGTCGATGCCGGCAAGCTCGCGTGGGAAGACCCGGTCGTGCGGCATCTACCCGAATTCCAGATGTATGACACGAACGTCACAGCGATGATGACGATCCGTGACCTCCTCGTTCACCGCAGCGGCCTGCCTCTCGGTGCTGGCGATCTCATGCAGGTGCCGCTGACCGATCACACCAGCGAGGAAATGCTCCGCGCCCTACGCTTCTTCAAACCTGCCACGCCGTTTCGTTCGGGCTACGCGTACGACAATATCCTGTACATAGTCGCGGGCATGGTGCTGAAGCGAGTGTCTGGCATGTCGTGGGACGAGTTCGTCCCGGGCCGGATCTTCACGCCGCTCGGCATGGTCGACGCCGTTACCAACACTACTTTGGCGACTGGCTCTAATCGTGCTGCCCGACATGCGCGCCTGGGTCCGCCAGTGCGGGGGCTCGGCAAACTAGAAGTCGTGCCCGCGGCCGAATCGCCGCTGGTCGGTCCCGCCGGCGGCATCTGCGTCAGTGCAGCCGGCATCGTGCCCTGGCTCCAGGTACAACTCGGCAAGGGCGCGCTCCCGGAGGGACGGCGCCTGTGGAGCGAGGAGCAGGCAACCCAGATGTGGAAGCCGCAGACGCTCATCTCGAGCGGTCCGGGCCCGAGCGCGGATCATCCAGAGCGGTCGGTACTGTCAGCCTATGCGCTGGGCTGGGGTGTTGCCGACTATCGAAGCCGCAGGATGTTGTCGCATGCCGGTGGGCTATCGGGCCAGGTCACACGGACGACATTGCTTCCGGACCAAGGTATCGGCTTCGTGGTCTATTCGAACTGCGAAGACAGCGATGCGATTTCCGGCCTGCGCTACGCGATCATGGACAGGCTGCTCGACGCGCCTGCCCATGACTGGTTGGCCGCAGCGCGTTCGGTCCGTGCAACCCAGGAATCGCAGGTCGTCGAGCTTCTCGGGAATGGCGATTTCAAGGCGCCGCCCGGTGGTCCGACAAAGCCGCTTGCAGACTATGCGGGGCGTTATCGAGATCCATGGTACGGGGACGTCTTGATCGCCGTTCGCAACAGGGTGCTGACGATCGACTTCACGCGGACTGCCTCGTTCAAAAGCCGGCTCGAACCTTTCGGCCCTGACTGCTTTCGCACGCGTTTCGCGCGCGGCGCGGGCGAAGATGCCGTGATCTGCTTCTCGGTCGACGCAGACGGTCGACGCGGGATTGCCATGAAGGCGCTCTCGCCTCTTGCCGATTTCAGCTTCGATTTTCACGATCTGCGACTGGTGTGGATCGGCGACTGATCCGGCCCAGCACCGAGACACCCAGCCGGCTTGTCCATACTTACGACAACGAAGCTGTGCCCCACTGGCATGAGCCATGATGGTCTCATCAGTCGCGTTTGCCACGCCAACTGCGGACCAATGCACGACGTCGTGACCTCCCGTGGCCAACGGCCGGCAGAGGTCGGGAGACAGATTCATATCGAGCACCAGCCGCATCAACCGGCAGCTAGTGGCGAGTCTCGCTCTTCGGATCTCCACGCCGCGTAGGCGAGCGCCGCGGCCAGGTCCCCATGCTCCAGAATTCGAACCCACGCTGATAGCGCTGCAGATCAATAAGATACTGATTATTCTGGGCCGCGCGTCTTCGAAAGCCGCCCCTGATCCCCCAATTTGCCATCAGGATTTGCCACCAAGCGTCGTCACTTCTTCTTGGCGCGCCCTCTGCGCAGTGAAGTGCCGACTCGTAGAGCCGCGGCCACCACCGGCTTCGCCCACTCTGGGCTGTGCGTCAGGAGCGTCTTCAGATCCGGCTCGGCGAGCTCCCCCCCACGCATGCGAAAAACGAGTTGTGCAGCGGGTGCTCCGTCGGGCGACTGCGTGCTGTTGTCGAACACATGGACCTCAGTAGTCTTGCCGATAAGGCTCACGAGATTGGCAAGGCTCTTCGGATAACGCTCACGAATCTTTGCTGCCGGAATGTCGTGCCCACCGGAAGCGACACGAGCCTGCACGCGCGCGATATGTAGTTCCGGGGTCGCCAGGCCCACGTACCAGATGCGGACGTCGAGCCCAGCCTCGATCGCCCGATGAAGTTCTTCAACGATACTGCGGCCTCCCAGCGTCGTCTCGAAAGAGAAATCTTCATCACGTGCGATCGCTCGCCTCAACCCATCGAAGCCCGCCTTCCACGCCACGCCGTTCGCCTCATCGAGCGGGAAACCTGCCGCCACGAGCTGGCGCGCGAACAGGTCGGGATTGAAATAGGCGCCACCCTTCGCCGCCATAAACTCGCCGACGATGGCGCTCTTGCCGGCGCCATTCGTGCCTGCCGCGACAACAATCCGTCCGCGGCGCTTAGCCACGCGGCTTCTTGCGGCGTGCAGCTACCCGGTTCAGCTCCTGCGCGGAAACGGACGACAACCGATCCGCCGCGTTTCGGGATACGGGCGTCTGCATCCGGGCGTACAAGGCATCGAACTCTTCCCGCAGGACATCGAGCTGCACTTGCTGGGGCTCGCGTGCCTTGTGAACCAGAGCTCGATACGAACCAATGTCCAGCACGACCGCCTGCGCGGCGCCATGCTTTTCGATGAACACGGGCGCGGCCGTGCGCACACGCCTCAGGATGGCACCGAACTGGTTCTTGGCCTGAGTTGCGTTCACGGTGTACGTGCTCGCGTGGAGTGCCGACGCTGCCACTGTAGGGCGCTCGGCCGTGCCCGACCGACGTGATTTCGCAATGCGCTTTTTTGGAGGGACTTGAGCCATAGACGGGTCTCCCACTGCGGAAACCAATTTTAGCCGAAACGCCCCGAAATGGCCATTTGCCTGCTAATGCGTCCAAACCGCTCGAGTATGTGACCCTCCGACGTCGGACAACGACGTACAACGTCCTTGTCGATTTCCAAGCCGAATGCGTGCGAAATCTGCTGGGCGATGCGGGGACAGCCAAAGCGGGGATTGAGCCTCTTGATCTCAAGCACTGCAGCGATCAGTTCCTTCGACGGTCCCCTGGGTCCAGGTCGACGCGGTGTCTTCGCGGATAATAGCCACTGATATTTTCTTCGGACGAGGGCCCGGTGAAATCGCAGTAGCGTCGCGGGCCTGAGGGCGACGGCGACTTTCAGCATGCGGTGAGGCGACACGAGCATCGCACCC
>JBDTUL010000109.1:0-13476 GCA_040007735.1 Gammaproteobacteria bacterium
CCCGCCATACAGCGAGCGCCAGAAGCGCGAGCAGCGCACCCTTTGAAGTGGTGAGCCAGATGGTTGCGAACCCCATGACCCATAGCAACGTACGCCACACCGCATTCCAGCGCGTGGCCAGCATGGGAATCATCAGGACGAGCACGATTGTCGCGGCATCGAACGATGCGCGGGCGAAGCCGGAGAGCCTCGCGATGCCGCCAGAGCTCCACTCGCGCGTAACCTGAACGGTGGCGATAGCGGACTCGTACGCCTGCCCTGCCCACGGGAAGTCGACGAACTTGTCGAGGAGCACGCCTCCCGCGGTGGCGAGGAACGCGAACAGCGCCAGTCTGGGCAACGTTCCGGACTGTTTCGCGATGGCCGCGGCCGCCGCCATTCCAAACAGGAAGGTGAAGAACACCTTCAGTCCCAGGAGAGGCTGCGCCACGCCTGTCAGCATCAGCGCGCCACACAGCATGTGCAGAAATAGCACGTACAGCGCGACCATGAGAGGGAACAGCCGCCGCTCACCCGTCATCCAGGAGAACACCGCGAAGCCGATTACGGCAACGGCGGCCAGGTCGCGCAGATAGATGAGAGTTGGCACGTGCGCCAGAAGCAGCACGAAACGAAGCGGCGCCTCGAAGATGTATGACGCTGAAGTCGCCAGCGCCACGAACAGATAGAGCGCATTGGCCCGCTGCTCCAGGGCTTTGGGTTGCTCGACGGCGAGGGGACGCTGCACCGGCGCCACCGTAAAAACAGCAGGAAGGCCCGCGCTCATGGCCGCACCACCACTCGCTCGAAGGTTTTCAAGTGCGAATCAACCACTCTGCCGGGCAGGAATCTCTGTGCTTCATCGAGACAAGCGGCTGTGAGCGCCTCGCTTGCGTCACTCTGCAACTCACGCGTCGCCTGGACGAGCGCCTCGTCCAGCGCCTGCGGCTGAGCCGGGTCGAACAGCCAGCCGGTGCGACCGGGAATCACCAGCTCAGGGCTACCGCCACGCGACGAGGCCAGCACCGGCACACCATGGGCGAACGATTCGAAGATCACGCGCGCCAGCGGCTCGTGCCACAACGAAGGTACGACGGTGACATCCACCGATTCGTAGAACGCGGCAGGCGCCATCTTTCCTGGGAATTCGACGGTCAGATTGCGCGCGCGCGCGCGCAGCTGCGCGGTGTACTCGGCGTCTCCGGTTCCGGCGATTCGCAACCACATGGGCCGAGCGGACTGTGCCGTGGCACGAGCGAATGCGTCGATGAGCATCTCGACGCCCTTGGTCGGCGCCAATCGTCCGATGAATCCCACCGTCAGGGGCCGACCGGATCGCAACGGCACGCGCGCGGCAAGCGGAACGGGTGCCTCGTATCCGTTATAGATGACATCGTGCCGGGCTTCAGCGAACGCGCCGGCGCGCAAGTGAGTTTCGAGCACGAACCGGCTGTTACCGATCACCGTGCTTACATTGCGAGTGGCGACGATGCGGGGCGCGCCCATCAGGCGGCAGGGTCCGCAACGGTTCGCACACGACTCGCCGTTGCGGAATTGCGCGGTGTTCGGGCAAATGAGGTAGTAGTCGCGCAGTGTGTGCACGATGGGAATGCCGCTTCGCTTCAGGCAACCCCAAAGCGCTACTGAGATTCCGGAAAGATTGTTTGTGTGGGCGATGTCCGGCCGGAACGCCTGAATGGCCGTCGACATCTGGGCCGCACCGGCGGAGCTGTACGTGTCCCGCAGGTGCCACATAAGCTTCGCGCGCGCCGCCGCCGAGGTTGCGGGCCGACGCCGCAGGCTGAAGCGCTCGACGCCAACGCCATTCACCTCGGTGCTTTCACGCACCTCGCCGGTTGTGAAGACCGTGCATACGTGACCTCGCGCCACCGCTGCTTCCGCTAGAAAGCGCAACGAGCGCTCGGCGCCGCCGTGCTCGTCGGGATAGTAGTGAGAGTTGACGATGGCGATACGCATGGTCGTTACGCCACAGCAGCGAGCCGCGTTCCATACGTCAGCTCGGCGCACCGATCCCACGTGTATTGGCGGGCATGCGTTACACAGTCCCGGCGCATTTCGTTGGCCGTGGAGCCCGCCAGCGCCATGGAGAGCGCCACCGCAAGGCGGCTTGGGTCGTTCCCATCGCAAACCCAGCCGGTGGTTCCGTTCACCACCACTTCCGGCAGGGCATGCACATTCGTGACGACAGCCGGCAGTCCCTGTGCCGCACCTTCGAGCAACACCAGGCCGAACCCTTCCACTTTCTGAGGAATCTTCTGGCCGCAGAGTGCCAGCACGTCTGCCGTGCGATATGCGGCGGCCAGCTCTTTGTCCGGTAGCGTTCCGGTGAGCACGGTTCGAATGCCCAAGGCCTTAGCCATTGCGACGATGCGCGCTTCGTATTCGGCGTCCACGGATCGCCCGACGCACACGTAGGTCAGGTCTATCTGTTCGCTTTCCGGCAGCTTCGCGATGGCCGCCAGGGTGGCGAGATGGCCCTTACGCTCGTCCAGGCGCGCAACGGTGAGGATGATGCGGCTGCTCTCGTTGCATCCGATGCGATTGAGATAGGCGGCTACCGTGTCCTGCGAAGGTTCGTCGAACCACTGTGCATCGACTCCCAGCGGAGCCACGCGAAGGTTGGAAACCTCAGGGAAGCCACTTCGGAGCAGCGAAGCGGTGTAGGCACTGTTGCAGATCAGGGTGTCAAACTGCTTGAGAGCACGGCGCGCTCCGGCGATGCGCGCTCGCAGAGAATGCCGGAACAGCAGCACGTCACTCCCATGCAGGGTTGCGACGCGCTCGGTCGATTCGAAGGCCACGCGGCGTGAGGCCATGATCATCGGCCAGTCCGCGGCGTGTACCAGATCCCACTTACCGCTCGCCACGGTGTCGGCCACCAGCTGCTCGAGTCCACGCAGATCGCGGAAATGAAACGAGTCACCGGCGAAGTGCACCACGTCCACACCTGGCGGATCACGATATTGATCGGAACGATGGTTGCCATGCGCGGGCGCAAGCACTGTCACGCGGTGCCCTGCCCGCGTCGCGGCTGCCGCGAGACTCCAGCAGTATCGCCCCACTCCACCGGGGTACGGAGGGAACTCATGCGTCAGCATCAGAATTCGTTTTGCACCGGTGCTCATACGGAGTTCTTCTCCCGCTGCACGCGGTTCCGAATCGCGGCAACTACAAACACTGCTAACAGCAACTCGCACCCCAGGCAGACCGCAACGGCACCTTGCCAGCCATACCGAGGCACCAGGATTGCAGCGAGCCCCGCGTAGATGACGGCTACGAACCATTGAAGCTGGGTGCGCAGACGCTGCAGACCTGCTGCGGTGAGCGCGTCGGAGAACGAGTAGTGAATGGACTGAATCAGCGGCAGCACGGCCAGCGAGCGCAGAATCGGCGTCGCCGAATCAAACGACGCGCCGAGAACATGCGGGACGAGTTCCGCCCCCGCCAGAATCAGCGCCGCACACGCCACCCCGTAAGGCAGCGCCACTTTGAGCAGCTTCCACGCGAAAGCGTAGGACCGGGCGAGGCTCTCAGCTCCGCGACGATAGAACTGGCTGGCACTGGCATCGAGAAGCGAGCGCACCGGAAGAAACGCCATCACAACGAGCCGATAGGCGGCCGTGTAAGCGCCCAACTCTCCAGCCGTAGCGGAGCGCGCGAGGAAAACCTTATCGAGCTCTGTGTAGACCGACTTTGCGCCGGTACCCAAAGAGAAATGCAGAGCATCGGTGCGATCCGCCCAGAGACGAGCGACGTCGAGACGCGGCGAGCCGACCGCCCGAACGGCAACGGCGTGCGCAACCCCAACAAGCAGGAACATCATCGCGCAGGAGGTCATCGCCCACACGAGCGCGTCGTGAACGCCTGCCACCATCATCAGCACAACAGCCGTGACACGACACGATGCGGTCATTGTGTTCAACGCGCTGGTCATCTCGACACGGTCCAGCGCCTGAAACAGCTGCCCGAGCACCATGACGGAGCGGACCAGAATCAACTCGCTGATGGCCATCGTCACCACGAGCCAGACGTTTGCAGCTGCTCCGTAGACTCCGCACGCCACCAGTGTAACGACGCCCACCAGAACAGTGCCGATCACAGCGATGGCGGCTTGCGAATTGCCCAGGTCCGAACGAGCGCGAGTGCGGTCGGTTGAGACGCGCATCAGCAGCACGTTTCCGTAGCCGAGACCCGCAAGCGGAATCGCGATTGCGATGAGCGCATTCACGGCCGCCACGCGCCCAAACTCGGCCACGCCAAGCAACCTCGCCAGAAGCACGAACTGCAGCGTCTGCAACAACAGCATCGCGAGATTGCCACCAAACAAGGTGGCCGTCGCTCGTGCAAGCCGGCCTGGCACCAGGGCTTCCGTAGTCACAGGCTGCCCTGCCCGATCAACACTCGACGCAGGTTCACCGGCAACGCGCGTACGAGGTCGGCCAGAAACGCTTCCTGGAGCTGATAGCGCTCCGCTGAAGCGGCCGTGGGGCCAGAGACAATTTGGGAGACTCGCACGAGCACGCCATCAACCGCTTTGCCCGACACGCCCTGCCGAAAGATGTGATAGCGAATGGCCCACGCATTGTCCGTGTACATATCGCCAATGCGAATCCAGTAACTCACCGCTTCGGTTCGGCCCGGTGCCGACACGAGCATGCGCATCCCCCGAATGGGTCGGCCGTGTGATCCAGCGACCGGGAACGCAACGGGGCTGCGGCTGACCAGTTCGAAACCCTGCGCGGTGTAACAAACATCCGGACGGTGAATCTTCACTTCCTGTCGCTGGTTGCGTCCGTACGCCAGCGCGAGCAGCACCACCTCGCCGTGCGAGTTCTGGTACGCCCGCATCAGCACATCGTCGTACGGCCGGTCCATGCTCGGCTGGTCGGTGGCGCTCTTGCCTGGGTCGATCAAAACCGCATCCTGCTGGACTTCCTTCCAGTCTCCGAACCGACTCGGAACGGCCTGTTCCAGGGCGAGGTGCGCGCTCTCCGAGACCGGCTTGGGTTCGAGCATCTCCACGGCAAACGCCGTGGACAACATCGTGATGCCCAGAATGACGGGAGTGAAGTTCACAGCGCGTGTCCCAGCCCGTGCTTGTGGGCTGTCTGCGCCGCGCGTGAACCGGCTTTGGCGCGAGAGCGCTGCCGCCATGAATCGACCGCGCTCAACAGACTGTCTATGCCGAAGAAACCCGCAAACGCCAGCGCGATCTCGAGCCATGCGGCTGAGGAGTGAAAGGTTCGGCCGGCGCTGTCGCCAAAGTAGTACGTGACAAGCAGCAGCCCGACGACTCTGATCACGTTTGCAATGAAGGCCACCGGCAGCACACTGATCAGCAACAGCGTGTTGTGGGTTCGGGAATTGCGGCCGACGACGTAGGTGTAGATGAGCCCCATGCCCGAGAGCGCCACCATCGAGTTCAAGCCCGAACAGGCGTCGGCAATCAGCAAGTCGTAGCGGCCGATCATCAGCACCACACCATTGCGCGCGATTGGATATCCCACCGCATGCAAGCCGTTATCTACGATGGCAGACACCAGTTGCTTCAGTGGCAGCAGCATTTGATCGAGCATCGTGCCGGGCACCGGCACCAGGAACAGCGTGAAGGCTACCGGAAACAGCAAGCCTCGCGCGCCTTCACGGCCAAGAAACAGCCATGCGACGCCGAGCAGAAGCGGAACCTGTGAGCCAATCTCGAGCTGGAAGAACGACTGCGAGCGTCCCAGCGCGTAGCAAATCAGGCCGATGACAAACAGAGCAATGCCTGGGCCGGACGCCGCAGCCGGCTCCGAATGCGCAAGCCGAGCACGATCACGCCAGACGAGCCATGCAACCCATAGCAGGATGACGGGCCCCTGGACCGCGCGCCCGGATTTCCAGAACGTCTCGTAAAGATCGAAATACGTGGGACCGTACAGCGCAACCAGACCCACGACGATGGGCCACCCGCGATGAAGCAGGTGACGCGTTGAGGACGGGCCGGTGAGCACGGCGTCCATTCGTCACTCGTTGATCACTGCGCCGAGCAGTTCCGCACCAGTGGGCTGGAGACGGCCCTTGATCTCCTCCACATCGGCGAGACGCGTGCGATGCCGGCGCGTGACGAGCAGGCACCCGCGCGCACGGGCCGCAACGATCTGCGCATCCGCGAATTCCAGGGCCGGAGGCGTGTCGATGATGATGGCGCGATATTTCTCGGCCATGGTCTTCAGCACATAGATGAACGATGCGCGGCTGAGCAGTTCCTGTGGGTTCGCCGGCATCGCGCCCGCGCACAGCACACGCAGATGTTCGAGCGATGGCACGGCGGTGAGCGCTTCGTCATACACGTCGCGACCGCGCAGCAGGTCCGCAAGGCCGGCTTCAGGCTTCAGGCCGAACAAATCCTGCTGCCGCGAGTTGCGGAAGTTTGCATCGATCAGCAGCGTGCGTTCGCCGAGCTGCGCCATCACGATAGCCAGGTTGGCAGCGATGATGCTGCATCCGTCACCGGTGCGTCCACCCGCGACGGCGAGTGTGGTCTTGCCATCCTTGAACCATCGCAGGATGAGCTGACTGCGCAATTCCCTCAGCGCTTCGGTTTGACGGCCTTGGGGCTGATGCAGGCCGACCAGCAGCGGGCTGGACTTCCAGCGGCCTTCTGCGTCCGTGACAAAAGTTCGCGGAATGAACATCGCGGGGCGCACACCGGTGCGGCCCGGATCTGCCGCATACGGGTCGACCGGCTGCACGGACGTCAGATTGGGTCGGGACACGGCTGCGTTCATCGTTCTGACCTCATGCCGCGCGGACAGCGCCGGACTTCAATATCTTCGGAACCTCGTGCGTGCCGGTCGCACCGGTATCAACCGACGCAGCATCTGGCGCCTCTCGCTTGCGGCGACGGCTTCCAATACGGCTGATCTCCGCGAGCACGGGAATACCGGCAACGTAGGCCAGGTCGTCACGCGTTCTCACGCGCCGGTTCATCAGCTCCAGCAGTACCGCGAGCCCACAACCGAGCATCGTGCCAAACACGATGGACACCACGATGTTCAGCGGAACCTTCGGAAACACCGGATCGAGAGGCGGAATGGCAGGATTCAGCACAGCGATATCCGTCTGGTCCTGGCGGCTCTCCAGGCGAACATGCGTGTGCCGCTGTTGAGCGGCATCGTATGCAGCCCGCGCGCTCTCGACGTCCCGCGTGAGAACGGCGAGCTTGTCTCTCTTCTGACCCAGCTCGAGCACGCGAGCCTTCTGGCGCTCGAGCGCCTGCTCGATCTCGCCGACCTGCCGGCGTGCGATCTGCGCGGTCTGCACGATAGAGCCCTTGGCCGTCTTCAGCTCCCCGGACAGCTTCGCTTTGAGTGAGTCGAGCTCGGCTGCGGCACTTTGATACTGAGGATGGTTCTTGTCATAGCGTCCACCGGTTTCGGCGAGCTTTGCCTCGGCGCGAACGATTTCGGCCTTCAGGCCCTGCACGAGCGGGTTGCTCACCACGTCAGGCAGTTCGTCGAAGTGCTGCTGAGTCGAGCCCGAAGTCATCTGCTGCTCGCGGGTGCGGGCGTCGTACATCGTTCTCTGGGCAGCGACTAGCTGGCTGGAAAGCTCGGCGAGCCGCGCGTTCTCCACATCCAGCCGATCCGCCTCCGCACCCAGAATGCCGGATTCGCGCTGATAGGCTGACAAGGCCTCCTGCGAAGTCTCGAGCGATTTGCGCAGCTCGGTGACCTGCCCTTCGAACCAACCGGTCTGACGGCGCGCGGGGTCCACTTTCAGCTCCAGGCTCGCCTGGATATACGCATCGGCAAACGCGTTGGCCAGCTCCGCAGCGGAGTGAGAATCGGCGCTTGCGTAGTTGATGTTGATGACGCTGCTCTCGCGGGAGGGCCGCACATCGATCTGCCTCAAGAGCTGGTCCGCCACCCAATCCCGCAGCGAACCTGCGCCGCCCGTGGCCGCGATGAACTGCTCGTGCACGGAGGGCACGATCGCCAGTTTCAAACGATCGACGACTTTCAGCGCTACGTTGTGGCTGGCAATCACGTCAACCTGGGTCGCAACGTAGGTAGGCAGCAGCGGCATCGGAAGCAATGCGCCGGTGACCGGATCCGTGCCCTTCATATCGACGACGAGCGACACGCTGGCAACATACCGGGGCGGGAGCAGAAAGCTGATTGCAAGGCCCGCGGCGATAGTGGCAAAGAGCGTGGACAGCACCAGCCAGCGGCGCGCACGGAGGATGCTTAGTGTCTGTGTGAGTTTCATGGGCGTCCTAGAACAGGCTCTCCTTGATCACCAGCACGTCGTCGGCCTGCAGGCTGTCAGAGCCCTTCACGGAAATGCGCTGCTCCTTGCCCCCTTTCGGAGTGCGCTTTACCGTGGCGCGTCGCTCGGTGCCGCGCGGAGTGAGACCGCCGCCAGCCGAAATCGCTTGAGAGACCGTCATGTTTCGTTCGAGCCGGTAAGTGCCGGGGCGTTGAACTTCACCGTAGACGTAGAACTGCGAGGCCTTCGGCACATAGATGGTGTCGCCGGCATTCACTGTGGCGTTCTGCTTGGGGTCGCCATCGAACAGCGCAAACAGATCGATGGGCTGCTTCGTGCCGTCTGCCCGCAGCAGCGTTGCCTCGTCCGAGGCGATGGAATTGACGACGCCGCCCGCTTCCGCAAGCAAATCGATGACCGAGCTCGACTTCCGCAGAGGGTACTGGCCGGGCCGTCCCACCTGCCCCATCACCGCCACCTTCTGGCTGCGGTAGTCAGCCACCAGCACGGAAACCTGCGGGCTGCGAATGAACCCACCGGTGGTCAGCTTGTCCGCCACGAGCGTTTCAACATCGCGTGCCGAGTGGCCACCCACCGCGAGCTGCCCGACGTACGCATAGGTGATGCTGCCCGCTTCATCCACGCGCACATCGGCGGACATGTCTGGGTAGCCGAACACGTTGATCTTCAGCAGATCACCCGCTCCAAGCTGATACTCCGTCGACTCTGAGCCCTGCGCAGGCGTAGCGCTGCCCGCCGTGGCCGATGCGAACACCGGCTGCATGAGCAGCAGCAGAAAAAAAGTGACTATTCCCCGCATGCGTGCGACTAGTTCAACGACACGGTTTTGCCGGGAGCCTGGCTCGCCTCTTCCCTGGCCACCGCAGTCTCCAGTTGCCCGGCGATCTTGGCCGCGGAGCTCACTGAGTCGAAGTACGCGATCTTCGCCGTGGCTCGCGCCTGCTTGAGATGATTCTCCAGCGCCTGCACGTTGCGGCTATTCACCAGGTACTGCTGGATGATGGGCTGCGCGCGGTCCACGCTGATGGGGCTATCCTGAATTCCCGTGATCAGCATCATCGGCAGATGCCCTTCATGCGCCTGCATGACGACCAGGTCGCCCACGTGCGCGGCCGTGAACTTTGGCAGTTCCTCGAGCGGCAGCTGCTCGGCCCCGCGTGTGAGTGACTGCGACTCGTGCTGGATGTTGTGCGCAGTGAGAACCTTCGCGACGTCCTCGGTGGAATGCGCGTTGGCAAGCTCCGCTCGCACAGGCGCGCCGAGCTCCGAATCCTTCACGGTATAGACCATCACCTGGTACGTCTTGCGGTTCTCGAACAGCGCGGGATGCTTCTTGTAGTACTCGATCTGCTGGGCGGCACTGATCTCCTCGCGCGGGTACACCATGCGCTCCACATAAGCGCGCGCCAGAACCTGCCTGCGAGTGTGTTCCAGCGCCTGCACCACGCCCGGATCGCGATCCAGCTTGTTGTCGAGCGCGCTCTTCACGAGCAGTTGTTCGTTGATCAGCGAGTCCACGGCCTGCCGTGCCTGCTGAGGAGGGGCCGACTGCATGCCGCGCGCGGCGAGCGCTTCGCTCAGCTGCGAGACGGTGATCTCGCTGTCGTCCACTTCCGCGACGACCTGCGATGCCTGCGAGCTCTTGCCGCCCCCACAGGCTGCGAGAGCCGCCGAGAACACCAATGCCGCCAGCACCGTTGACCCGGTGCGCATGCCCGAACTCTTCATCATTGCCTCTCCCCGAACGGACATGCCGTAAACTTCAGAACGCGCGCCGATCGGCCCACACCAGAGCGAGCGTCCGGAGCAGGATCACGAGGTCCAGCCCCAGCGACCAGTTGCGCAAATACTCGAGATCGGCTTCGACACGGCTCTTCATGCTCTCGAGATCGTCGCCGCCACGAAACCCATTGACCTGTGCCCAGCCCGTGATGCCGGGCTTCACCTTGTGCCGGACCATGTAGCCGGAGATAAGGCGGCGATACTGTTCGTTCACGGCAACGGCATGCGGGCGCGGCCCGACCAGGCTCATGGTGCCGTCGAGCACGTTGAACAATTGCGGCAACTCATCAAGCGAAGTCTTGCGGATGAACGCGCCGAATGGCGTGACGCGGCTATCGTTGCGGACGACCTGCGTGTAACTCGCATCGCCATCTTCCGTCACTGTCATGGAGCGAAACTTGTAGACCGTAATTTCTTTTCCATCCAAACCATAGCGTCGCTGTTTGAAGACCACAGGCCCCGGCCCACTGCGGCGCACGCCGATGGCGACAGCCAGCAACACGGGCGACAACATCAGGATCATTGCGCTCGAGAACAGAATGTCGCAGCTACGCTTGGCGAGCCCGCGAATGCCGTAGAACGGCGATTCGCACACGCCCACCACGGGAATGCCGTTCACGAAGTCCACACGCGCCTGGATGAGGTTCGCAACGGACACATCGGGCACGAAGTAGATCGACACCGTGGAATCGCGCAGCGTCTCCAGCAACTCGAGAATTCGCGCCTCGCGCGTCATCGGCCAGGTGATGTAGACGATCTGCACATCGTTTCGCAGGATGAACTGCGGCAGGCGCGACGGATCGCCGAGATTCGGCGTCTCATCGTCGTCATCGCGATCGTCGCCGTTCTGTTCGTCGCCGCGACGATCGTCGAAGTATCCCAGCACGCTCACCCGCAGCGAGGGATCGCGGTTCAATTCACGCCCGAGGAGCACACCGAGCTTGTCGTGGCCGATGATCACGGCCTTGCGAGCCGCGCTCTGGCCGGGGCTCAGCGCGCGCAAGCTCTGCTGGGCCACGAGCTGGCTCAACCAGAGCACCGGCGGCGTAATCGCGGCCCAGGTGATCAGCACCTGCGGCTCGAACCGGTCCTGCATGTCGGACAAGGTGACGAGCACCCAGATGAAGCCCACCACCATCAGCCACTGCATGGCGATGTTCACCAGGCTCCCGAGATTCACCAGCCGCGTGAAATCGTATTGAAGCGGTGCCACGTCGAGGAAATCCGCCGTCGCGAGGAAGGCGATCACCGCGATGAGGAAGTACGAGTGCTGGAACGGCTCGTGGCAGATGAGCAGTGACACTCCGAGACTCCCGGTCGCCGCACAGGGATACAGCAGCGACTTCAACAGGAACACGGAAGAAGGGTCCCAAGGCGTGACGCCCGAAGCATGGGCGCGTGCGTGCCCCAGTGCGTGGCGATTTGCAGCTCTGATTTCGGTCATTTTCGCGCTCGAAAAATCGCCCCACTCCGCACGCCTTCCGCGGCAGTGGGGCGAATCAACACATCGACAGGGGTGTGAAAGACCCTGCCTTTACGCCATCAGCGCGGCGGCTGGCGGCTGCTCGAGCGAGCGCTGCTTACGACGCAGCTGGTACACGACGATGCCGAAGGCCATCAGCAGCATGACCCACGTGTCCGCCTCGGGAACGGCTGCGACATGCAGCGTGCCGCGATACAGACCGCCGAAGAGCCCGCTGCCCGTGCCGGCCACCGAGAAACGGTAGGTGCCGGGCGTCAGCAGATCGTCGAATGAAGCGGGGTTCGACGTCAGTGAGGCGAGCGTACTGAAGCCACTGCCGCCGAGGCGCTGCAGGCCGGTCGTGAAGTTGTCGATTCCGAGCAGGTCGAAATTGAAGATCGACATGTCGAAGGACTTGATGAACGAGCTGACGTCCGCCGAGTCGTTCAGGTTGAAGTTCACGTAGTCCGTGAACGTCTCGCCGAAACCGACCGAGCGTCCGAAGCCGTATGAGCCGTCCGTGACTGCGCCGAAATCCGTCGTCACGGCCTGTGCCGCACCGACTCCGGCGAACATGAGTAGCGCACTGAACAGCTGGACTGCGCGGCTGGCGTGTTTGGTTGTCATCAATTACTCCCCAACAGATTGCATGGTCAATGTCGGGGGAGCTGCCAGCACGAGGCGAACGGCATCCCGACGCAATCGCGAAGTGGCGTGACGATTCGACCGGTGTGCGGGAGGCGCGGGGGAAGACGACTCGGGGAAGATGCGGGAGACCGCGATCAAAGTCCCTTGCCGGCAACCCCGCTATCCCGCGGGACAGAAGTCCCGGGACCGGAGGCTTTGCGTCCCCATCTCACGACGGGTTTGCCAATTTGCGACGGCCGGGAGTTAGCCCGTATCTGTGAGTGAATTCAACTGTCTGCGCGTGGACACAGTGAGCGCGCGCACAGTATTCGCGTCGAACTTTCAAAGTGCCTCGTCGATATACTTTTTCGCAGCCAGGGCAATGGCTTACGACAAACGTCGCGTCTCGCGACGTTCGGCCGTAGCGACAACACCACGGCGCGATCGGAAAATTTTGCACGCAAAAACTTTTCTCAGGCGACGGGTGCGCGGAAAAAGATCCTGCCGAACCGTCCCGACCAGCTTACGTAAGCGCTTGAAGGGGTGACCGACCTGCGGCGTGCGGAGGGCCCTGCGGGGTGGCAAGATGAGGCTTCCGCTGCAGGGGGATCCTTAATGTCCACGCGACTCGCGACCAGCTTGCTCGTTTCCAGCCTGTTTATGGGCGCGGCCATCACGGCCAGCGCGCATCACTCCGTCGCCGGCGAATTCGACATCCACAAGACCCTCACCCTGCAGGGGGTTTTAGCGAGCGTCGACTGGGTGAACCCGCACATCCACCTCAATGTCGACATCAAAGGGGCGGACGGGAAGGTGGAGCAGTGGCACCTGGAAGGCGCACCGGTCGGCATGGCGCGCAAGGCGGGCCTCACCAAAGCGCTTCTGCAAGGGCACGGCGAGACCGTCACCATCCTGGCGTACCCGGCGCGCGATGGAACCAAGAATCTCGGGTTCATGGTGAAGATCACCTACCCGGACGGACACTTTTATCAGTTCACCGGGGACATGAGCGGCAAGAGCTGAGCTGCCCCGGGACCCACCGAACGCGAGGAGCGCGCATGAAAACACTCGCTTTGAATCCGCTCGTTGCCGCCACGGCCGTGGCGGTTGCCCTCGCCTCTTTCGTTACAGCGAACGTTTTCGCTGCTGACACCGCGTCCGCCAAAGCGCCCGCGCGCCTGGCCGACGGCCACCCGGACTTCAACGGCTCCTGGGAAAACGGCAGCGGGTACGACTTCATCAAGCCGCAGAAGTCCGAGGACGGCTCCATTTGTATCTCGGGGTGCGCGCCTGCGGCCGGTGGAAACTCGCCCGGTGCGGCTCCGCCCGGT
>JBDTUL010000110.1:0-13438 GCA_040007735.1 Gammaproteobacteria bacterium
GCGTGATCGACTTGGGCTCGCGATCTTTCGGAATCTTCGCGTTCTTCTTGCCGTTCGTGACATACGGACCGAAGCGGCCGTTCAACACCTGGATGCCATCACCCTCGGTGCCGAAGTCCGCGATGATGCGATTCGCGTCGGCTTCGATCTTGAGACGGATCAGCTCGAGCGCGCGCGCCAGCTCGACGGTGTAGGGGTCATCTTCCTTCAGCGACACATACTTCGCGCCGTACTTGATGTACGGGCCGAAGCGGCCGACGTTCGTGACGATGGGCTCGCCGTCCGCGGTGGCACCGAGCGTGCGAGGGAGCTTGAACAGCTCGATCGCCTGCTCCATCGTGATGTGGTCCATCTTCTGGCCGGGACGCAGGCCTGCGAATTTCGGCTTCTCGACATCGTCCTTGGTGCCGATCTGCACGAAGGCGCCGTACTGGCCCATGCGCACGCTCATGGGCTTGCCCGACACCGGGTCTTTGCCGAGCTCGCGCGCCATCGCCACCATCTCGCGCGTTACGTTCTTCTCGACGTTGTCGACTTCCTTGATGAACGGCTTCCAGAATTTGGTGAGCGGGAGCGTCCAGTCTTCCTCGCCGCGCGAGACGGCATCGAGCTCGTCTTCCAGCGCCGCGGTGAAACCGTATTCGACGTAACGATGGAAGTGCGTAGTGAGGAACTTGCCGACGATCTTGCCGATGTCCGTGGGAATGAAACGCCGGTTATCCATCTCCACGTATTCGCGATCCTGCAACGTGGAGATGATGGTGGCGTATGTGGACGGTCGCCCGATGCCGTGCTCTTCGAGCGCCTTCACCAGCGAGGCCTCCGAGAAGCGCGGCGGTGGTTCGGTGAAATGCTGCTCGGCTTTGAGCGCGGTGAGCGCCACGTTGTCGCCTTCGTTCATTGGCGGCAGCACGTGATCGTCATCGTCCGTCTTCACATCGTCCGCGCCTTCCTGGTACACGGACATGTAGCCGGGTTTCACGAGCGTGGAGCCGTTTGCACGCAGCATGTTGCGCTTCGGCCCATCCGGGCCCGCCAGCATGTCTACCGCAACGGTGTCGAAAACTGCGTGGCTCATCTGGGAGGCGACTGCGCGCTTCCAGATGAGTGAATACAACCGGTACTGGTCCGGATCGAGCTTGCTCTCGATGTCCGCCGGCACGATGGCCGCAGACGTCGGTCGAATGGCTTCGTGCGCTTCCTGCGCGTTCTTCGATTTGGTCTTGTAGACGCGCGGCTCTTCCGCCACTTCCGCGGCACCGTAGAGCTTTGCCGCGACTTCGCGGATTTCCTTCACGGCTTCCGCCGCGAGGTTCAGCGAATCGGTACGCATATAGGTGATGAGACCGACGGCGCCTTCGCCGATGTCCACACCTTCATAGAGTTGCTGCGCGAGCCGCATGGTGCGGCGAGCATTGAAACCGAGCTTGCGCGCCGCTTCCTGCTGCAGCGTCGAGGTCGTGAACGGCGGAGCCGGGTTGCGCCGGCGCTGCTTGCGGTCGATGGTGGCCACGCGCAGCGTGCCGAGCGAATCCCCCGGCGCGCCCGCGGTACGCGCAGCGTTCACCAATGTTTGCTCGACGTCCTGCGCGGAACCCGCGTTCACGAAGCTGAACTGCTCGACTTTCGTGCCCTGGTATTCAACGAGCTTGAGCGGGAAGCGCTGCGAGGAATGCTCGCCTTCACCGTCGAGCGTCCAGTATTCCTGAGGAATGAACGCGAGGATTTCTTCTTCGCGCTCGCAGATCATGCGCAGTGCCGGGCTCTGCACGCGCCCGGCGGAAAGGCCACGCCGCACTTTCTTCCACAGCAAGGGCGAGAGATTGAAACCGACGAGATAGTCGAGCGCGCGGCGCGCCTGCTGGGCGTTCACCAGGTCGAACGACAGATCGCGCGGTTGCGCCACCGCTTCGCGAACGGCCGTGCGCGTGATTTCGTAGAACACCACGCGGCACATCTTCTTGCCGGCCAGCTCGCCGCGCTCGCGCAGCAGCTCGCTCAGGTGCCAGGCGATGGCCTCGCCCTCGCGGTCCGGGTCGGTTGCGAGATAGAGAGACTTGGCTTTCTTCAGCGCCTTGGAAATGGCATCTACGTGGCGCTCGTTCTTTTCGAGCTGCCGGTATTGCATGGCGAAGCCGTTGTCGGGATCGACAGCGCCTTCCTTCGGAACGAGGTCGCGAACGTGCCCATACGATGCGAGCACCTCGAAGTCCTTCCCCAGGTACTTCTTGATGGTCTTCGCTTTCGCGGGCGATTCGACGATGACGAGGTTGTCAGCCATCCCTGCACGAATCCTGGTACCAAAAACGAAAAACCGCGGACGAGCCGCGGGCCTGCCTTCGATTGCGCGCGGAGGCCTTCAATGCGGCACTCCCGCGTAGCTGTCCGCGACCAGATCTTCGAGCCGCGCGAACGCGTGCTGTTGATCCGGCTGACTCGAAAGCACCATGAGAACCACCCACTTGAGCTGCTCGGTATCGAGCTCGTCCGAGTCGAGCGCGAGCATGCGTTCGATGACCACTTCGCGCTGCTGCGAAGAGAGAATGCCGAGCCGCTCGAGCGTGAGCAGGAACCCGCGACACTCCGTGGAGAGCCGCGACAGTTCGCTATCGCTGAACACCCGCACCGCCGGCCCGCTGCCCGCGAGCGGCAACGCATCGCGCACACAGGCAAGGTCCGCCAGCCAGTCGAGCGCACGTTCGACGTTTCGATGAGTGAAACCCGCGCCTTCCAGGTGGCGTGCGAGATCCTCTCGTTCAGGCACCTCCGGCACCTCGTCGAGCATGTAGCGATCGAAGACGTAAATCAGAATATCGAGAACGCTGCCAGTCATCGTCATGGCCAGTCATCTTCTATGGCAATCGGCCATATCGGCCGCCCGCATGGGGCTCGATGCGCCCCTGGAGCTCGAGTATCAGCAACATCGAGGCGATCGACCCACTCGGAATTTTCGTCCGGGCGGCCAGAACATCGATGCTTGCAGGTTCGAAGCCGAGCGCATCTAACAGTATTTCGTATTCCTTGTCCAACGGCGGCGGACTGTCGCCGTTTGCTCGCAGAGGCTTCAAACCTTGCGCAAGTGTCTGCGGCCCAAGGAAATTCAGGATTTCCGAGAGCACATCCGCGACGTCTTCGACGAGCTTTGCGCCGTCGCGTATCAACTTGTGGCAGCCCCGCGAAAGCGGGTTATGGATAGAGCCGGGAATCGCGAAGACCTCGCGCCCCTGATCGAGCGCATGTTTCGCAGTGAGCAGAGATCCACTGGTGAGCGCGCCTTCCACCACCAGCGTGCCGAACGACAGCCCGCTGATGATGCGATTCCGCTGCGGGAAGTGTGGCGGAAGAGGTTGAGTGCGCGGCGGAAATTCCGAAACCAGCGCGCCGTGCTGGCGTATGCGCGCGGCGAGCGCCGCATGCTGGCGCGGATAGACTTTGTCCAGGCCACAACCGCACACGGCGATCGTGATTCCTTCGGCATCCAGCGCACCTTCGTGGCTCGCGCCATCGATGCCCAGCGCGAGCCCACTGGTGACGGTAAGCCCGGCCCGCGCCAGGTTGCCCGCGAAATTCCGCGCGATGTTTCGACCACCCGCCGTTGAGCTGCGGGAACCCACCATGGCGATTTGAGGTGATGACAGCGCGACGACATCGCCCAACACATACAACGCCGGCGGGCCCCTGCTGATCTGCGCCAGCAGAGGCGGATAGGTCGCCGACGTGCAGGGAATCAGATGGGCGCCGCTCGCTTCGATCCATTCCAGATCGGCATCGATGGCCGCTTCATCCGGCGCCGCCAGGAATATGCGCGCGGCCGGTGGCAGCTCGATGCCCGGGACGTGTCGTGCGCCGATAGTCGCCGCGTATTCAATGCTGCCGGTGGCAGCCACCAGAGCGTGCACGTGTTCAGCCCTGAGGCTGGGGGTTCTCGCAAGAATGGCGGCGGCGCGCAGTGAGTCCATAGGCGCGAGCGTAGGGGACCTCGCGCGACTCCGAACCTACGGTGACCAGTGCAAACGTATAGAAATGCATCGGCCTGAAAAGCAAAACGCCGCGGAGAGGGAGTCTCCACGGCGTTCTTACCGGCGCGCCTGGCGCCGCTATTTGGACGGGGATCGTGCTTCACGAACCCCGTTGAACCCCGGCCGCAGGCCGCGAGCAGTCTTACGGATTACGAACAAAATCCTGAACGTGGATCTCACTCGACGCGCCGACAATCAGGCCGTAGCTGATGCGGTCGAACGTGCGGAACACCAGCATGGTGCCAGCGCGCTCCGACGGCAGCCGAATCTTCTTGCTGCCCAGACCGGTGGTGCGCAGGCTGGTTTTGCCACCGAGGCTGCCGCCCCGATCGCTGACCAGCTCGCCGGCCTGGTCGACCGCCATGACATTGCCGGGAACGACGCCGTGGCGCTTGCCGCGGTTGATGACGACCACCTGGTACTGACCGATGAGCTCCGTGCCATCGACCACCGAGATGATGCGGCCTTCCAGATTCTTCGGCGGCGGGCTGAGAATGAAGTTGAGCGGGGTCTGCGTGTCGGCCGCGATGAGCCGATCGCCGACCAGCGTTTCACGCGCCGAGTCCGTCAGCACCACCTTCGCGGGGTTCGTGGTCTTTACCACCTCGCCCGTTGCGGTGTAGATGCCCTCGTAGCCCACGACGTCCCCATCATCCGGGTCGCGAAGCGCCTCGCCCACGTGGATGACGCTGAAGCGCGCCGTCTCGGGAGCGTTGAGATTGTTGACGTAAATCTCGTTGCCGGAGCCGCCGATGATGTGCTTCTCGCGGAACGCGAGCACATGCGGCGCAGCCTTGATCTGGTCCTTCGTCAGCACCGTGGGGCGCGACAAGAACGCGGCGATCGAGGAGTAGGGCAGCGTCGGGATGGCCCCTGCGAGCGGTTCGCTGCGCAGGCGCGGGTTCAGCCGGGCTGCACCGCCACTCTGCAGGCGAATCTGCGGGTTGCCGTTGCCGCCGTAGGCCAGCGCCAGCGTGTCGCCCGGATAGATAAGGTGCGGGTTCTCGACCTGCGGATTGATGATCCACACTTCAGGCCAGAACCAGGGGTCCTTGAGGAAGGTCGAAGCGATGTCCCAGAGGGTATCGCCCTTCTTGACGACGTAGCTCCTCGGAGCGTCCGGCCGCAGCAGCTGGCTGGTGTCCGCGACCTGCCCCGAGTCCGCGGGCGCGGGTGCCGTCTGGGCAGCCGCTTCCGTGGCAGTCAGGTCTTCTTCGGGCGCGGCAGCAGCTTCTGCCGGTTCGGATGCGGAGGTCGTGGCCGCGGTGCTGGCAGACGAACTGTCAGCACTCCGGTCACGGTCACCCATGCCGAACATCTGGCAGCCGGCCAGTGACGACAGGGCAACGCCCAAGACGAGAAGGCCCGCGGCCGCGCGAGCCTCAGCTTTTTGAATTGAAATCATCCTCCACTCCTTGCGTACGGGTGGGGCAAGCGACCCCGCTGTTATAATCGGCCTGCCGTGACCGCACACGATTTATTGTCCGCACTGTGCACTGGTTCACGACGCTCCCTGGGAAAGCCCGGCACGAGCTTCAAGTGCCTGAATTTCCGACTGACATTAGAACATTAGCAGCATTTTCAAGTCGAAAGTACGACACCTCGAGAGCGATACCGACATGGCCCTGCGAACCATCCTTGAATACCCCGACCCGCGCTTGCGCACCCACGCCGAGCCCATGACCGCGGCCGACTTCACTCCCGAGCTCGCCGTGCTCATCGACGACATGTTCGAGACCATGTATGCCGCCCCCGGCATCGGGCTGGCGGCGACGCAGGTGGATTTCCACAAGCGCATGCTGGTCATCGATGTCTCGAAGGATCGCGAGGAGCCGCTCGTCTTCATCAATCCCGAGATCCTCAGCCGTGAAGGCGTGGGCACGCTGGAGGAAGGCTGCCTCTCCGTTCCCGGCGTTTTCGACGAGGTAATGCGTGCGGCCCGCATTCGCGTGCGCGCCCTCGATCGCCACGGTCAAGAGTTCGAGCGCGACTGCGACGACATTCTCGCCGTCTGCGTGCAGCACGAAATGGATCACCTCGAAGGCAAGCTGTTCGTGGACTACCTGTCCGACCTGAAGCGCGAGCGCATTCGCAAGAAGCTCGATAAAGACCGCAAAGAGCGCGCTGCGAAGCTGACCGAAGCCGCCGGATCGCGTCACGCGTACTGAGCCCGATTTTTTGCGTATCGCGTTCGCGGGCACGCCCGATTTCTCGGTGCCCGCGCTCGAGGCGCTCATCCGTTCGGCTCATCAGGTGGTGGGAGTCCTCACGCAACCGGACCGCCCGAAGGGCCGCGGGCAGCGGCTCGGCGCGAGCCCGGTAAAACAAGCCGCTGAGTCGGCGGGCCTCCCTCTCTCACAGCCGGATACGCTCAAAACCGACGCGGGCCGGGCAGACCTTGCGAGCTGGCAGCCCGACGTGCTCGTGGTGGTGGCTTACGGGCTCATTCTTCCGTCGGCGGCTCTCGCGATTCCCCGCCTGGGCTGCGTGAACATCCACGCGTCCCTCCTGCCACGGTGGCGAGGCGCGGCTCCCATCCAGCGCGCCATCCTGGCCGGCGATACCGAATCGGGCTCGACCATCATGCTGATGGATGCCGGCCTGGATACCGGACCCATGCTTCTAAAGCGGCGGATAGCCATCGAGCCGGACGATACGGGCGGCACTCTGCACGACAAGCTTTCGGCGCAGGGTGCCGAGGCACTGATGGAAGCTCTGGATGGGCTGGCGGCCGGTAGCCTGCGGCCGGAGCCTCAACCCACCACCGGTGTCACCTATGCGGCAAAGCTGGAAAAGTCGGAAGCGCTCCTCGATTGGGAAGCGAACGCCGTCGAAATAGAACGCAAAGTGCGGGCTTTCAATCCCTGGCCCATTGCCGAGACTCGCCACAACGGCGAGCAGCTGCGAATCCTTGAGGCGAAGGCAGAAGCGGGGGATGCCGCGCGTGCAGGTGATCCGCCGGCCGGCACGATTGTCGGCTTCGTCGAAGGCGCGCTGCTCGTCAGGTGTGGTCAGGGTCATCTCGCCGTTCTCGAGGTGCAGCGGCCGGGTCGGCGTCCGGTCTCTGCCCGGGACTTCGCCAACACGGGCACACTGGTCGGCCAGCGACTCGGCGCGACGCTCGATATCCTTAGGAGCCTGTCCGAGTAATGGTCACCTACTGCGGCCGCCCCTCACGGGGCATCTTGGTGCGATCCTTTCGCTTACATAGTCCCCGCTATGCGCGCGAAACGATCGCACCAAGCTACCCCGTGAGGCACGCCCTCGCTACGGCGCCCATTACTCGGACAGGCTCCCAGTGAACAACAGTCCTGACCGCATCCGAGGCCGCTGGGCTCCCGGAGCAGAAGCGCTCGCCGCCGCCGCCAGCGCCATCGCGCGCATCGCCGCCGGCCGCTCGGCAGAAGATGCGCTCGCACCCGCCGAAGAGGCCGCGGACCGATCGGCAATCCGAGCCATCACGCTGGGTACGGTTCGCTGGTATCTGCGGCTGTCGCCCGCCATCGAGCCGCTGCTACAACGCCCGGAGCGGCTGGCGCCGCAGCTGAGGGCGCTGCTCGTCGCCGGCGCGCACCAGATCGTTTATTCGCGCAATCCCGTGTTCTCCACCGTCGATGCCGCGGTGGACGCCGCGCGCGTGCTCAAGCAGGAGCGCGCTTCGGGGCTGGTCAACGCCATCCTGCGACGCTTTGGGCGAGAAAAAGAAGGGTTGCTGGCAAGCGTAGATCGCGCGCTCGACGTGCGCACGGCACATCCCCAGTGGCTCGTGGATCAGCTGCGGGCCGCATGGCCAGACCACTTCGAGTCGATTCTCGAGGCGAACAATGCCCATCCGCCGATGGTGCTTCGGGTCGATACCAGCCTTCTCAGCGTTTCCGCTTATCTGGGAGAGTTAGCGGCTGCCGGAATCGCAGGAAAGGCACTGCCGTGGGCTCCTGCGGCCGTCCAACTGGAGCAGCCGGTGCCGGTTTCGTCGGTGCCTGGGTTTAGCGAGGGTCGAGTGTCGGTGCAGGATGCGGGCGCGCAGCTCGCCGCCCCCTTGCTCGAATGCCAGCCGGGAATGCGGGTACTGGATGCCTGCGCGGCGCCTGGTGGAAAAACCAGCCATATCCTGGAGTTGACTCCTGGCCTGAGCGAACTGGTGGCCGCCGACATCGACGCGCGGCGGCTGGGCCGCGTGCGAGAAAACCTGGATCGCACCCGTCGAACGGCGACCCTGCTCGCGGCGGACGTTCGCAATCCCGACGCCTTTGAAGATCAGCGGCCCTTCGACCGAATTCTCGTGGATGCTCCGTGCTCCTCCACGGGCGTGATCCGGCGCCATCCGGACATCAAGTTATTGAGGCGCGCCACGGACATCGCCCCTCTGGCCACCACCCAGCTCGCCATCCTGACTGCCTGCTTCCGGATGCTCGTTCCGGGTGGCCGCATGGTCTACGCAACCTGCACGGTGCTGCCGGAGGAAAACGAAGGCGTGCTGGCCAATTTCCTGCGGGCCGAGCCGCATGCGCGGGCCCTTCCTGTCCCGCTCGTGGCGACGGTCCCAGGCGCTCTGTCACGCGCGATCGGGGTGCAATTGTTGCCCGGGGCAGAGGCAGGCTGCGACGGCTTCCATTATGCTTGTGTCGAAAAGACAACTGATGGAACCTGACGTAGGGCTGGCTAGTCCATCGTCGCCCGATGCAACGAATCTACGACCTGATGTCGCGCCGAATCCTCGTCGCGCTGCTCGCCGCAACCGCCTTCCTGCAGGCGGGCTCTCTGCGTGCGGACGCGCTCGACGGAGTGCTCGAAGTGCGGTCCGCATACGTGAATGTCGATGGGGGAGTGTTTCTCCTGCACGCCCGCATTCAGTATCCGGACAACCCCGCCATCCGCGATGCGTTGCGCGATGGCATCACACTCACATTCGACCTCGACACGCGCGTCGAACGCGAGCGGCGCTTCTGGTTTGACGCCGAGGTCGTGGCGCTGACGCTGCGGCGTGAACTGGCCTATCACGCCGTCAGCGAACGCTATGTCATTCGCGATGCGCGCAGCGGCGACCTGCAAAGTTTTCCGACGCTCGAAGAGGCGCTCGCACAGCTCGGCACGGTCGACGGCTGGCCGATCCTCGTCGAGCCGCAACTCGATGGCGGCCAGTACCACGTGAGCGTGCGCGCCGGCGTTCGCCGCGGGAGGTTGCCATCATCGCTCCGTGCGCTCATGTTCTGGACCGACGATTGGCACCGTACGAGTGAGTGGTATTCATGGTCGCTTCCGGTGTGACGGCACCGTCTTCATGGTGGAAACGCTGGAGCGGTGTAGCGCTCGTCGTGCTGTGGGGAGCCATCGGAGCGGGCGCGTTGCTGCTGCTCGCGAAGAGCGTGCAGAACTCCGGCGAATTTGGCCGGCTGCAGCCCTGGATCCTGCTGCTCAATCTCATCGGTGTAATCGCACTCAGCGTGCTGCTGGCGCGCAAGCTGATGCAGCTCGTGCGGGACTATCGGGATCACGTGCCCGGCTCGCGCCTGACCGCGCGCACGGTGGCTATCTTCGGTGCGTTGGTCATCGCGCCTCTCCTCATCGTTTATTTGTTCTCCCTCGAGTTCCTGAACCGCGGCATCGATAGCTGGTTTCGCGTTGAAGTGAAGCAAGGGCTGAGCGACGCATTGGTGCTCTCCCGTTCCGCGCTGGACATGCGCATGCGCGAATACTCACAGCGCACCGAGCGGTTGGGCACGCTGCTCGCCAACCTCTCGCCTGAAGACATCGCGCGCAAAGTCGATGAGGAGCGCCGCTCGAGCGGGGCCATCGAAGTGGCGGTGTTCGGTGGCCACGAGCGCATCGTCGCCGCAAGCTTCGACAATCCACTGGAAACACTGCCGTCGCGGCCGCCATCGGACCTGGTGCGACAGGTGGGTGAGCGCCGGACCTATGTGACCCTCGAACCGCAGGAGGGCAGCGAATATCTGATTCGCACCGCCGCACCCTTCGCGGACTCGAGGTCGTACCCCGACGATCGCTATGTCGTCGCCGTGTACCGGGTTCCTCCGCAACTCGCGGCGTTGTCGGAAGCCGTCCAACACGCCTACTCGCAGTACGGCGATCTCGCTGCGCTTCGCGAACCCCTGAAATACAGCTTTCGGCTCACCCTGACGATGGTGCTGCTGCTTGCGATGCTGGCCGCGATCTATGGCGCCATCTTCTCGGCGCAGCGGCTCGTGCGTCCGGTGCAGGACCTGATTGCCGGCACGCGTGCGGTTGGAAAGGGCGATTTCGGAACGCGCCTGCCGCTGCCCTCGCGAGATGAAATGGGCTTCTTGGTCCATTCGTTCAACGACATGACCAAGCGTCTGCGCCGTGCCCGTGAAGAGGCGACCCGCGCCACGCAGGCCGTGGAAAGTGAGCGCGCACGGCTCGCCATCATCCTGGCCCGCCTTTCCACAGGCGTGCTTGCGGTGGACCGTGTGCTCACGGTGCGTCTTGCGAACACTGCCGCGGGGGCCATTCTCGGCACCGATCTATCCGCCGCAGTGGGCCGCACGCTGCCGGAACTCGCCGCCGACAATGAGCGTCTGGGCCAATTCGTTGCTGCGCTGGCCGTGCGCTTCGCCGCCGGCCGCGAAGAATGGCGCGAGCAGCTTGATCTGGACGGCTCGTCCAGCCGCCGCACCCTGATGTGCGCCTGCACTCCGCTGCCCGGGGGCGACAGCGACAGCGACCTGGGCTACATCGTGGTGTTCGACGACATCACTACCCTGCTACAGGCGCAGCGGGATGCGGCCTGGGGTGAGGTAGCGCGGCGCCTCGCGCACGAGATCAAGAACCCGCTGACCCCTATCCAGCTCTCGGCCGAGCGCATGCGCCGACGGTTCCTGTCCACCATGAACCCCCAGGACGCCGAGATGCTCGAGCGCTCGACCCGCACCATCGTCCAGCAGGTCGAGACCATGCAGCAGATGGTCAACGCCTTCAGCGAATACGCCCGGGCGCCGGACATGAACATAACCCGCTTCAACCTCAACCAGCTGGTCGGCGAGGTGGCGGATCTGTACCGCTCGCACGAATCGCGCGCCGAAGTGCGGCTCGACCTCGACGAGAAGGTGGGTATGCTGGAGGCGGATCGGGGCCGGGTGCGGCAGATTCTCAATAACCTGATGACCAACGCGCTCGAGGCACTCGAGGGCGTCACCGGTCCGCGCCTTGAAATCGGCACACGGTTCGAGCAGGGCGGGGATGCCGCTTACGCGGTGGTCACCGTATGTGACAATGGGCCCGGATTCCAGCGTGACCTGCTGAATCGCGTGTTCGATCCGTACGTGACCAGCAAGCCGAAGGGCACGGGCCTCGGGCTTGCGATCGTCAAGAAGATTGTCGAGGAGCACGGCGGGCGTATCGACGCCGACAATCGACCCGAAGGGGGCGCGCGGGTGCGTGTGGTTCTTCCCATGAAGGACAGCACGCGGTCGGCTTCAAGCACACGTGACAGACGCGGCGAGCTGCGGAGGGAGCGAGCATGAGTACGGCACATATCCTGGTGGTTGATGACGAAGCGGACATCCGCACCCTGCTGAAGGAGATCCTCTCCGAGGAAGGGTATGAGGTGGACGTGGCTGCGAACGCCGTTCAGGCGCGCGCATCCCGTGCGCGTCAGACACCAGACCTCGTTCTGCTCGACATCTGGATGCCGGATGTCGACGGCATCACGCTGCTGCGCGAATGGTCCGCCACCACCACCAACGGGTGCCCGGTGGTCATGATGTCGGGTCACGGCACGATCGAAACCGCGGTCGAGGCCACGCGTCTCGGCGCGTTCGATTTCGTGGAAAAGCCGCTTTCGCTCGCCAAGCTCCTGCGCACCGTCGAACGCGCGCTGGATGCCAGCAAGCGCCGCCGCCAGTCCGGCAAGCTCATGGTGCCGCCGCTCATGGTGCCGGTGGGCAAGAGCAAACTAATGCAGCAGCTGCGCTCGGAGCTGCAGCAGATCGCAGCGAACCCGTCGTCCGTGTTGCTGGTGGGTGAGCCAGGCACCGGGCGCGAAGCGTTTGCGCGCTACCTGCACGAACAGAGCCCGCGTGCGAATCAACCGTTCGTCGCCATCGTCGCCAGCGGCTTACGCGACGCCGATGCGGATCAACAAATCTTCGGCACCGAGATCGATGGTACGCACCAGGTCGGCCTGCTCGAAGAGGCCGGCACCGGCACGCTGTTCATCAACCAGATCGAAGATTTGCCGGCCGGAGTGCAACGCGCGCTGGTCGGCGTGCTGGAGTCGGGGCGCTTTACGCGCGTAGGCGGGACTAAGCCGGTGGCGCTTTCCGCGCGCGTGGTGTCTGCCGTGCAGCCCGGCATCGAAGGCCGCCTGGGGCAGGATGGCTTTCGCCGCGACCTGCTGGCTCACCTGAACACACTCATCGTGCGCGTACCGCCGTTGCGCGAGTATGCGGAAGACGTGCCCGAGCTGCTTCGGCACTACGTCGATCGGGCAGTGGACAGCGAAGGGCTTACTTTCCGTCGATTCAGCGTGGCCGCGCAGAACAGGCTGCGCAACTACCCCTGGCCGGACAACGTGCGCGAACTGAAGACGCTGGTGCATCGTTTGCTCATCCAGGGGGGCGCCGAAGAAATCCGGCTGGAAGAGATCGAGCGGGAACTGTCGGTGCAGGCGCCCCAAGGCGAGCCGCTGGTCAAACAGGATCTGCTCGCGTTGCCCTTACGGGAAGCACGGGAGCAGTTCGAGCGAGCCTACCTGCAGCAGCAGCTGCTGCTCTGTAACGGCAAGGTTGGGCAGTTGGCCAAGCGAGTCGGGATGGAGCGCACCCACCTTTATCGCAAGCTTCGGTCGCTCGGAGTCGATTTCCGGAACGTCAGCGAGGACTGAAGCGCGACGAGGGTCACGAAATAGTCGGATTTAGTCCTTCGCATGTGAAATATTTCCCTCCGTGGCCCCAGTAACGGATCGAATATGGATCGGACCACGACTCAGCTCGACCGCGGGACTGGGGGTGACCTGCCTCGGACGTCCTGTATTATGCAAGGAACAACCAAGCAGCTTCCGACGAACGTGATTCGCCAGGGAGGCCGACCGTCGGCCAATGGCACGAGCCTGGGCAGGAGGCCCTTCCTGAGCGACCACGGAGGACCGGGTGCCACTGGACCTGCGCGTTTTGATCGTCGAGGACATCGCGGCTGAAGCCGAGCTGGCCGTTCGCCAGCTCGAACGCAGTGGCATCGGTTGCGTCCATCATCGGGTGGACACGGAGCCTGCTTTTCGCAAGGCGCTGGGCGACTTTCGCCCGCATATTATCCTGTCCGATTTCACCATTCCCCAGTTCGACGGGCTCGCGGCGCTCGACATCGCGGCCCATTCGGCACCCGACGTGCCGTTCATTTTTCTCTCCGGCACCATCGGTGAAGAAACTGCCGTCGCCGCGATG
>JBDTUL010000111.1:0-13395 GCA_040007735.1 Gammaproteobacteria bacterium
TCGAGCGCGTCGCGCACGGCTTCCAGCGGATACATGACGTGTTCCAACATCGTGAGCGCGAGCGGCCAGTTATCGTCTTCGACGCGTAGCGCCGTCTGCACGACGGCGATGGTCGCGGCGATGATGTTGAGCTCGTCGCGCTGGTCGGTGAGGTTTGGGGGAGGGAGGTGCTTAGTCTTACGCCGTCGCGCCCGCTTAGTCTTGTGAGCGCTCATGAGCGTGCCTCCCAAAATCCCAGCACCGGACGCATGGTGCTGCCGGCGTTTTGCGGATTCGCTTCACGCATCTGAGCCAGCGCCCTGCGGGCATCGGGGGGCAACGAGCCGCAGTGGACGAGCTCCATTCGCACCGGATAGTCCTGCAGCCGCAGTTCATCGAATCGCTCCAGCGCTTCGGCCTCATCCTGCGTTTCGAGAAACACGGTGTCGTGGTTGTACGAGCCACAGCACGGAGCGACCACGCGCCAGATGACCGGCCACGTATGGGCGACGTTCAGTCCGGGCCCGGGCGCCGGGGCTTTTGGCCGGCGCGTGGCCTTCCGGGCGCTCACTTCACACCGTCCGGAGAAAGTCCCCACTGCGACTCGTGGGTCACGAGCTGATCGCGCATCGCCGTGCAGTACATCGTGACGAACTGAGAGACGCTGGCGGGCAGTTTCTCGCGCAATGCGACTGCCCACATGGCGTCGAACGCCTGGCGGTACGCTTTGTGCGCGGACAAGTCCATCATGACCTTTACGTCGGCCATGTCGTGCTTGCGTGATTGCGCCGGCCGGCGCGGGGTGGGGGATTTTGCTAGTTTCTTGGTAGCCATGGTGACCTCTGAATCAGGTTGCTGTGGTTAGCCGCTCGGACCGTTCTCGCGGTTCCGGGCGGCGCTTCTCGAAGGCATTAGGGCTGGTCACCCCCTGTGATTGCGTCGAGCGCATCGCGCATCCACGACCACGCAGCCCGGGCAGGGAATGCGATGGCAGCGGCGATCAGTAGCAGGGGGAGCCAAAGCAGCGTGGTAGGCCACGAAGCCATGGGCGGTTTATCGCAGGGCAGCGGACCGGGAACTCGCATAAAACCTCCGAAACTGTTGGAGGCTGCGAAACCGAATCGCTTGGTCGGACGCATAGACCCCTCCGTTTGTTGGTGCCGTGACGGCAGCAAACAGTCCGGGGTACTACGCGGGGTATCGAGAGGAATCTACGAGGCGAAACACTGAAAAACGCGGCTCTTTAGCCGATCTTTCGATTCCGCCCCTGGCCACCATCCCTTCCCGCACTCAATCCATTAGTTGATCGCTCCGGCGACTTCGTGCTTTACAGCATGTCTCCGTATGGGACAGTATTCTCTTAACAGGACATTAAGAGCAGGGCCCGACCATTGAGCGCAATCGCATGACGAGTTGGATTGCCGCCGTCCTGGCAGTTCTGATTCCCACGGTGACCTTGAGCGCGCCTTACGACGTGGTCATCCATGGCGGTCGCGTGCTGGATCCCGAAACCGGGTTGGACGCGGTTCGGGACGTCGGCATTACTGGCGATCGGATAACCCGCATCTCCGCCGAGCCGCTCACCGGAACCCGCAACGTCGATGCACGAGGGCTCGTCGTAGCACCCGGTTTCATCGACCTTCATCAGCACGGGCAAGACGCCGCTTCGGGAGTACTGAAGGCGTTTGACGGTGTGACGAGTGGTCTCGAGATGGAGATCGGCGTGCCCGACGTCAGGGGTTTTCTGGCGCGCAAGTCGGCGCATTCGCTCATCAACTACGGCACCACCGCCAGCCACTCTGCAGCGCGCGCAGCGGCCTTCGGTCCGCCGCTCGCTGACACCGCTCTGATTCCCGCGAGCGGTCGGGCGACGAATGACGCCGCGACGCCCGCCCAACTCGCGCAGATGGAATCGCGCCTGCAATCGGAGCTGGATGCGGGTGCGCTCGGCATCGGCATGGGCATTCAGTACCTGCCGGGAGCCACGCGTCAGGAAATCATTCGGATCTTCCGTTTGGCTGCGAGCCGGCACGTTCCGGTGTTCACTCACATACGCAGCGCAGGCAGAAAAGAGCCGGGCTCCAGTATCGAGTCCGTCGGGGAAGTCATCGGAGCTGCAGCGATAACCGGCGCGTCGCTGCAGATCGTGCACATCAACTCCAGTTGTCTGGCCGATGCTCCCGATTGCCTCGCAATGGTGGCCGGTGCGAGAGCGCGGGGACTCGATGTGACGACGGAGGCCTATCCGTACATCGCCGGAATGACCTCGATCAACTCCGCACTCTTCAATCCAGGCTGGCAGGACAAGTTCGGCATCAGCTACGACGCGCTGATGCTGCCGGGTACGGGTGAGCGGCTGACGAAGCAGCGTTTCGATGAGTTGCATGCGTCGCCGAAGTCGCAAGATGTCGTGCTGTTCCTCAATCATCAGGAGATGGTCGACACCGTCATCGCCGACCCGCTGGTGTCCATTGCGAGCGATGGTGACGCGGGCCACCCGCGCAATGCCGGAACGTACAGCCAGATCCTCGCGCGCTACGTGCGCAACCTCCACACCCTGAGTTTGATGGATGCGATCCGGAAGATGAGCCTGATGCCGGCGCAGCGCCTGGAGAAGGCAACCAGCACGGCGCGGCGCAAAGGGCGAATACGGGAGGGGGCCGACGCCGACATCGTGGTGTTCGATCCAGCAACGGTTGCGGACCGGGCGAGCTATGAGCATCCTGCCGAGCGAAGTGCGGGCATGCAGTACGTGTTGGTGAATGGTGTGCTCGTCATCGACAGCGGCGCGCTCGTTCCCAACGTGCTTCCGGGCAGAAGCATCGTGGCCGGGCAATGAGGGAATCGCATGTTTGGTAAATCGATTGGTGCCGGTTTAATCACGTTGCTGGCCATCGGCGCGGCCTGCGCCGCCGAAGCGCAGCCCGAACCAATCGACTACGCAAAGGTGCGTCTGCAATCCTTCGTGAAGATTCCGCTGCGCGATGGCGTAAGGTTGAGCGGCGATCTGTACTTCCCGGATTCCGGAGTTGCGCCGCGCGCCTGCGTGCTGACGATGACTCCCTACATTTCGCAGACCTACCACGAGCGCGGTGTTTACTTCGCCGCGCACGGTTACGTCTTCGCTGCGGTGGACGTGCGCGGGCGAGGCGATTCCGAGGGCGAGTTCCGCCCGCTCATTCAGGAAGCGAATGACGGATACGACACCGTCGAGTGGCTGGCGCGACAGCCTTACTGCAACGGGAAGGTGGGCATGTGGGGCGGCTCCTACGCAGGCTACAACCAGTGGGCGGCGGCGAAAGAGAAGCCGCCGCATCTGCTGACCATCGTTCCGGCCGCGGCGCCCTACGCCGGCGCCGATTTTCCGATGCTCAACAATATCCCCTCGACCTATCTGATCCAGTGGCTTTCGTTTACGCAGGGCCATACGTCGAAAGACCAGTTGTTTGCCGACTTCAACTGGTGGCTCGCGCAGAATCGCCGCTGGCTCGAATCGGGCGCATCGTTCGAATCGCTGGATGGCTTGCTGGGCGCGCCGTCTCCGAGTTTTCACGAGTGGCTTCAGCACCCGGCCGTCGATGAATACTGGGACCGCTACAATCCCACGGCGCGCCAATACGCCGAACTGCATCTGCCGATACTGACGATTACCGCCAGTCACGACGACGATCAGCCGGGAGCGTTGGCTCACTACCGCCAGCACATGAAGAACGCCTCCGACGCGGAGCGCGCGCGACACTATCTCATCATCGGTCCCTGGGATCATGCGGGTACGCGTACACCCAAGGCGGAAGTGGGCGGCCTCAAATTCGGGCCAGCCAGTCTCGTGGACCTGCCGAAATTGCACCTCGACTGGTATGCATGGACCATGCTCGGCGGAGACAAGCCCGAGTTCCTGAAGGATAAAGTGGCGTACTACGTGATGTTCGCCGACCGATGGCGCTACGCCGCGTCGTTGGACGCCGTCACTGCCGAAGCCCGCCCGCTGTTGCTGGATTCACGCGGCGGAGCGAACGATCTCTACGGTTCCGGCGCAATGCTGGCCTCTGCGGCCGGCGGTTCCCCTGATCACTACGTGTACGACCCGCGCGACGTGAGCGGCGCGGCGCTCGAGCAACAGGTCGACCCGACCAGTTACGTCGATCAGCGTTTACTGAATGGCCGCAACGGAAAGCAGCTGGTTTATCACAGCGCACCTTTCACTCAAGATACGGAAGTCAGCGGGTTCTTCAAGCTCTCGGCCTGGATCGCGATCGATCAACCGGATACTGACTTCACGGCCGGCGTTTACGAAGTGCGCGATGACGGTGGCAGCATTCTGCTGACCTCCCAGGTATTGCGCGCGCGCTATCGGGAGAGTCTGCGCGAGTCCAAACCGGTTTCTACCAAAGCGCCCCTGCGCTATGACTTCAACCAGTTCACTTTCGCCTCGCAGGAAATCAAACGCGGCAGCCGTTTGCGCCTGGTGATCGGACCGATCAATTCGATCTATATGGAAAAGAACTACAACACGGGCGGGGTCACTTCAAAGGAGACCGTGAAAGACGCTCGCACGGTGACTGTCACGCTGTTCCACGACCGCGCGCATCCGAGCACGCTGTATGTGCCGATGGGTCGGCCATGAGCCCCACTTACCCGCAATCGGACAATCGAGGCGTCCCAGCTCTCGCACGTTCCAAGCGGATTCTAGGTTGCCACAGGGCTTAGAGTGGCCACGTCGCCGACAGGCGGTGATTCGGCTTCCGGTTCGTCCTTGGCCTTGCGCATCGACCGTCCTTCGGCGCGCGATACCTTTCTGGAAGCGGCAGCGGCTTTATCACCCTCGAGTACTTCGCGCTTCAGGACTTCCTTCTCGAGGACTGCCCTGACTTCCTCAGCCTCCACTTTGACTTCTACGACGCGTCGTAGCTCACGACGGCTGCCGCGCTATATGACGCTCTATTGCTCCCTCGATGGCGTGAACGTCATCACGCCGCGAAATATCGGAACTCTAGAGACGACTGCCTTATGGCGTTCTTCTTCTGAGACAGGAGCATATTCCTTTCGGCCCGGTCCATGCTACGTAGCGTAGGAATGCCAACGACAATTCGCTCAACAATGCTCCCAGAAAGACTCGTCGAACGGCCTGATGTCGAGTTCGCTGGTCCAAGCACTGCGTGGTTGCTTGTGCAAGGTCCAGATCAAGTCAGCAAGATCGTCAGGCAGCATTCGTGGAGTTGATTCCCCATCGACGGTTGCTCGAACGTCCGCGTCGATGACCAGGTGAACAACGTGAATGCCCTTGGGGCCGAGTTCTTTCGCCATCACCTGCGCCATTGCCCGCAGTCCGAACTTGCCTACGGCGAGGTTGAGGTAACCCGCTCTTCCGACTACACCCGACGTCGCGCCGAGCATCACGATCGTTCCGCGGCCGGCCGCGACCATGCATCGTGCGGATTCACGACCGACTACGAACGCGCCGAGGCAAATCGATCTCCAGGACTCTTCGAATGCCGCGACTTCCGTGTCTAACACAGACCCTGGATGAGATGCCTGCACGCCGTAGATAACGAGATCAGGTACGCCGATATCCTGATGGACGTGTTGCATTACATCGCGCACGGCCCGCTCGTTCGTCACATCAGCCGCGTACGGATGCACTGTTCGACCGCTCGCAAGTGCTTCATCAGCGACTCGGCGGAGTTTCTCGCTATTGCGGGAGACGACGGCGACTTGCATTCCCTTCATGGAGAGTTTCCGCGCGATTGCGGGGCCTATTTGCGGCCCATTGCCGATGAGCAGCGCAACCTCTCGCGCTGAACCGGAAGGATTGCTCGGTTCGCCGGCTACCCCTAATTCATCGATCGGCTTGACGGAACCACGGAATCGACGACCTCTGACTCGCCGCGCGGGACCGCCGAAGGCTGTAGTGGATCTCGCCAGACGTACGTAGATCGTGAAGGGACCAAGCCACAGGGAGCGCCAAGTTTTTGCATCTCGCCAAGCTCGAACCAGGAAGCGTTTAGCTGCTTCCATGAATTCCCTGTCTACTTCTTATGTGAAGTCGAGCGGCCAGCGCTTTCCTACGCATTGATTCCCCTTCTAAGGACGAACTGTGCTGTTCGTTTTGTTCTTCTTCGACTATAGCTGCTCTTGGAAGAACAACCAACGCTTGCAGCTCGCGAACGCTGGATCTCTCCTCGTTGGCAATACTTAGCGTATCGCGAGGAGATGTCGACGGATATGAGGTCTTCGCTGGGACGCAGCTGAGATCTCATTTTTGGCTCGGCTTCGGCAGACTGTCCGAATCAAAGTCGTGGCGACGACGTTCCTCCTGAGCGCCTTTTGACATAGGCGTCTCCGCGCATTCCCTTTCAATCGCCGCCCGTCCTACCGCGCTGGCTGCATCATCTGCCAGTTACCGTTTTCATTCTGGTTCGGGTTGTAGGTGGCGTCGTTCGAGTTGCGATAGCTGCCGTAGCCGTCGGTCCAGTGGTACGACTCGGTGTTGGAGTGCTGGGACGTTCCGTAGTACGGGTCGTCAGTCGTATCAACGCCGCGAATGTAGTCATCGAAGTGGTCGGAAGAGGTGCGCGCGGACGACCCGGCGCTGCCACTCGGCGCGCGCGCGGATGCCTGCAGTCGTGAATCGATTGCCGACAGCATCGCGTCGTTGTTGGCGCTTATCTGCCGGCTGAGCCGGCCGGCCGCGGCAATCTGGTCGTAACCCGCCTGGAGCTGTCGATTGAACTGATCCGCAAGGTACGCGTTGATGGCAACGACGCGCTTCTGCCACGCCGGGTTGGGCCGGAACGATTTGACGATAGCGGCGAAGACCGGCCGGCGCTTGTCGAGCGTGCCGCGGGGTGCGCGAAAGCTGTGAAGCGCCTTCAGTCCCCAGTTGTTCTGCCACGTGCGACCCTGAGGCCCATCGTAGGGAATGTCGATCGAGTAGGAGACCGCGTAGAACTCTTCTTCGACGGGCCGCCCTTTCAGCTCGTAACTTATCTTGAGCCCAACGCCCCGCTGCTTCGGTGACGGCGGCAGGCGCAGCGCCTCCGGTAACGAGGGAAGATCCTTGCTGCCGACGAGGTGCATTCCGGCAAACCCTTGCCTTGCCTGCTGCACGAACGCCCAGAGCGCGGCATCCGGGCGCATCGGCGCCGCGAACATCAGGCCGCCTACATTCTGGCCTGGCCGGTAATAGTTTGTGACGGGCCGGAGCCAGAACAGATCGACGGTGGGGTAGAGATAGAACGCCTCGTCGTTCGCCGGATTTTCCACCTTGACGGCCGCCGTTACCGGGTTGGCATTGTGTTCGTAGTTCCAGACCACCTGGCTCTGGTCGGGCCATCTCTCCGGCGCCACGAACACGCAGACCGGAATGCCGCCTTGCTGGCGATCGACGACGGTGCGCACGGTGAAGTGTTCACCGTCGATGGTGAGCCCGTGCGGCCCGGGGCGCGCGCTGGCGGGCTTGTCCTTGGACGCGTTCCCGGACGCGTCACTGGCTTCGTCGACGGGCTTGGCGCCAGGTTCGTCGCTGGTTTCATCGGCGGACTCATCGCCGGAGCTGACGTTTGCCGGCGAGTTGCCCGCCTGAGCGTGTTCGGTGTGTTTAGTCGAGCCGTCGCAACTCGCGAGCAACAGCACCAAGAAGGCGAGAGCGAACGCATTACGTGTCACGGAGAAGTCAGGCTCCAATTTGTCAGGAATTCGTCAAGTGAGGCTACGGCGCGATCCGCCGCGCCTCCACTCTCGAGTCGCCGATCTTCCCTGACATCGTGGCCACCGCATTCCGCTTGCCGTCATCCCACGCGATGTCGAGCTGCCCTACGCGCCGGCCGTTCTGAACCAGTTTGACGTCTGCGTCGATCGCATCGGTGAACTGGTTCCAGCTGAGGGAGCCGGAGACCTCGAGGTCTTCCGCCCATTTCACGTGATCCAGTACGAAGTCATAGCCGTTCGGAGTGATTTCGTAAGTGAACTCACCGCCCCGCAATCCGCTGCCGATACCGAACGTAAGATAGAACCGCGCGATGACATCGCCCACCGTCTCGAGCGCGGCCGAAGCGAGCCGCAGCTCGCGTGCAGATGCCTTGTTGCCACTGACAGGGTCCGCTGCCGCCGCGTCATTGGCGAGCCGCGCGAAGCGCGGCACGGTGCGAATTTCCCGCACCTTCGGTATGCAGCTGGTGTCGCCCGGAGAAAGCTGCGCCACGAATCGCCGCACGATTCCCTGAACGCAGTGAGTGAGATCGCCGCCATCCGGCAAGTACGCGGCGTCGCTGAATGTCCACGCGGTCACGTGCGTGAGATTCGGAACCACCAGATGCACCACGTCGGGGAACTGGCTGGCGGCCTGCATGGCGTCCGCCACCGACGTGACGGAATCCAGATCTCCCGACAGCACGAGTGTCGGCACCGCCGGAAATTTGGGATGTGCCGGCAATGCATCGCCCTGCGGGTAGGCTGCTGGCGGCTCCGGCCAGTTCAGGCACGTGGCGAGCGGCGTGGCGTTGGCGTTCGATGCCAGCGCTTCATCGACGGTGAACGGCGCGAACAGGTTGGGCCGATTGCGGCGCGTGTCTTCGATCGCCTTGTCGTACTGCTTGCGCCGTTGCGCAGGCGTGGCATTCAAACTGTAGTGAAGCGGATATTCCGCGCAGATGACCGCCTGATACTGGCCGTAGCTGAAGTCGGCCGCGTCATAGATGAATGCCGTGTTGTATTCGGCGGCCAGGCGCACCAGCGGAACGGCGTCGTGCGATTCGAACCAGGCGCGCGCACCCGCATCCAGTTCCCGGTAGGTGCCGGGTGAATTGCCGAGATTGGTCATTAGCAGGAACAGCATCGACACATCGAGCGTCGTCTCCTGCGCAATGCCATCTGAGTCTGGCGCGGTGCCGCTGATTGAATGCCGTCGCAGCTCGTTCAGCAACGCTTTGATGCGCGCAGTGGCCGAGCCACCCAGCGACCTGCACGACGGTGACCGGCCACACACCAGATCCAATCCATCGCGTCCGGCGGCCCAATCGGTGGGGAACCAGATATCCGGCGGACGCACGGGATACGCGCTGTCGAGAATGATGCTGCGTAATCGCCCCGGAAAGCGGGCCGCGAAAACCTGCCCCACATACGTGCCGTAGCTGTCGCCGTAGAAGTCCACATCGGAAATCTGTAACGCGTTCATCACGGCCACGATGTCCGCGACGGCCAGCTCCGTTCGATAGAGCGCCGCCGTTTTGCCGAGCTGCTTGCCGCATGACTTTAGCGCGGCGGGGTCGTTAGGATCGCCTGTCTGGATGCCCGGACAATCGATGGCGCCCGACGTGCCGGTGCCGCGCTTGTCGACAATGAGAATGTCGCGCCGGCCGCGCAGCGGCTCGAAAATATTGATGTAGGCGTCGCGTGTGCCCGTGGAGGAATACCCCGGCCCGCCTTCTTGCGGGAGAATCGTGCCGAGCGCGGGCCGTGAAGGGTCTCGTCTGGGGTAGTACTCAAAGCCGATGTCGATGGACCCACTGATGCCGCCCGTGGGATCCAGCGCCCGCCTGATAGACCCGCAATACCCCAGGTAATCGGTATTGCAGTACTTCAGGGTCAGTGTGCCAACCGTGATCTTTTTTGACGGCGTCGGCGCCGCGTGTGCTGAGACCGCGGCAAGCAGCAGCGCCAACACCCAAACCGAACCCCAGATGCCCGACAGCCGTGAGATTTTCATCGCAACGA
Organism: Gammaproteobacteria bacterium; assembly: GCA_040007735.1. Lineage (GTDB taxonomy): Bacteria > Pseudomonadota > Gammaproteobacteria > Steroidobacterales > Steroidobacteraceae > JADGHX01. The sequence continues at coordinate 9,691 of JBDTUL010000111.1, forward strand.
TTCCCTTCGGTGGTTCTTATTTTGAGCTTATTTATGCGCGCCGACGGGAATAGCGTCAACCTGACGATTGAGGCGCCGAGGCTTTCGGAATCAAGAGTCCTCAAAGGCTGGGCGGCTGGGAGAGGCCACCCGGTGCGCCACCGGGGATGACGCACGGGGTGCGGCACGAAAGCGCCACACCCGCGACGTGCCGGGCGGAGCTACGCAATCGCACTTTTGTACTGCTCGGCCTTGAACCCCACCAGCAGCTTCTTCCCCAGATCCAGCACCGGCCTCTTGATCAGGGAAGGCTGCGACAACATCAGCGCAATCGCCTTCTGCTCGTTCAACCCGGACTGCTGCGCGCCGGGGAGCTTGCGGAACGTGGTGCCACCGCGATTCAGCAGGGTTTCCCAGCCGACACTCTTGCACCACTGCTCCAGGTGGGCGCGGTCGATGCTGTCGGTCTTGTAGTCGTGGAAGGTGTATTTGACACCGTGCCCGTCGAGCCAGGTGCGGGCCTTTTTCATGGTGTCGCAGTTCTTGATGCCGTAAAGCGTGATCGTCAACGGAGTCTCCTCCTAAAGCGGGGCCGCTAAGATCCCCTCAGTCGCCCGATGTGGCAAGGGGCGTAAGGGGCCAGCGGTGTGCGGGGCCGGAACGGTTTTCGAATCCACGTCTTGAGCCGCCCGGCGATTCAGGGCTTTTTGCGGAATCCCTGCGCTTGTGGACGCCCCGGCGTGACCGCTTTGACGCCGGCCGGCAGCAAGGGCAGAGTGCCCTATCTTCAAAAGGAGCACGTTCATGAACCGTCTTTTACTGGGTGTCGTTCTATCCGGCGCCTTTGCATTGCCCGCCTTTGCCGCCCTCAAGCAGGGGGATGCGGCACCGGCGTTCAAGGCTCCCGCATCGCTGGCCGGCAAGGAATTCCAGTTCTCGTTGAAGGATGCGCTGAAGAAAGGCCCGGTCGTCGTGTACTTCTATCCGTCGGCCTACACGGGCGGCTGCAACATCCAGGCGCACACGTTCTCCGAGAACCACGACAAGTTCGCCGCCGCCGGCGCCAGCATCATCGGCGTTTCGCTGGACAAGATCGCCACGCTGAATCAGTTCTCGGCCGACCCCGAATACTGCGCGGGCAAGATTCCGGTCGCCTCGGACCTCGATGGCAAGATTGCCAAGACCTACGACCTCAAGGTGGGCGAGGCGCGCGCGGGCTTCAAGAACACCAAGGGCGATGAAATCGACCACGGCTTCGCCGAGCGCACCACGTTCATCGTGACGCCGGATGGCAAGGTGTCCTCCACCATCGGCGGCGTCAGCCCAAAGGAAAACGTCGACAAGGCGCTCGAGGCCGTTCAGGCGCTCGCAAGCTCAAAGCAGGCGGCCAAGCCGGCCGCCTGACGCACACCTTCGCGCTTAAAAATCAGCCAATCCGCCCTCACCCGCCCTCACTCGCGCGGGTGAGGGCATGATTGCGGGAACGACCGCCGCACGCAGCGGCGCCGCTTCAGTCGAGGGGGATTCGATGCAAGTTACGCGCTGTGCCAGCACTGCCGCTCTAGTTTTCGCCGCGTGGCTTGCGGCCACCGTAGCCCACGCCCAGTCTCCCCCGGCTCCGCCCAACGGCGAGGAAGTATTCAAGCGCGTTTGCGCCGTGTGCCACATGCCGCTGGCGCCGGCCGTGCTCACACCTCAGGGGCCTCCCGATCCCGCAGCGCTCCGTGCCCGGGCCATTCCGCCGGAACGTCTCAAGATGTTCACCCCGGAGGCGATCCTGAACGCGCTGACAAATGGAAAGATGCAGGCGCAGGCGGCCTCTCTGAGCGATGCCGAGCGCCGGGCCGCATCTGAGTACGCAAGCGGCCAGACCTTTAGCGCCTTCTCCGCCGCCTCGGCGAACAGCGTTTGCAAAGACTCCCGGCCCATGTCCAGCATCACTCGCGGCCCGCAGTGGAATGGCTGGGGCAACGGCGTCACGAACGCGCGCTTTCAGCCTAAGTCGCAAGGCAAGCTCACGGCGGCCGATGTGCCGCACCTGACGCTGAAGTGGGCGTTCGGTTACGCAAACATCGCCTCGGCTCGTGCGCAGCCCATCGTTGTGGGCGGACGCGTTTTCTCGGCCAGTGAGAATGGCCAGGTGCAGGCGCTGAATGCGAAGACCGGCTGCACCTACTGGACCTTCAAGGCTCAGTTCGGTGTGCGCGCCGCGCTCTCTGTCGGGCCGTACAAGACAGCCGCGGGAAAGAGCGGCACGGCCGTGTTCTTCGGTGACACGCGCACGAACGCCTATGCCGTGGATGCGCAGACGGGCCAGGCCATCTGGTCGCACAAGGTGGATGAGCATCCGTTCGCGGGCATCACCGGCTCACCAGTGGTGTACGGCGGGCGCATGTTCGTGCCCGTGCAGGGCATCAGTGAGGAAGGGCAGGGCGCGTCCAACAATCATGCGTGTTGCACGTTCCGCGGCAACGTCACTGCGCTCGACACAAACACCGGCAACGTCGTGTGGAAGACGTACACGGTTGGCGAAAGCAAATCGCGCGGCAAGAGCCCGTCTGGCGTTGAAGTGTTTGGTCCTGCAGGAGGCGGCATCTGGTCGCCGCCCACGGTGGATGCCAAGCGTCACGTCGTGTACGTGGCCACCGGCAACGGTTATGCGGACCCGCCGCAACCTTTGACCGATGCGGTACTGGCTCTGGATATCGACACGGGCGCGGTGAAGTGGGCACGGCAGCTTGTGCCGAACGACAGTTGGGCCATGGGCTGCAAGGCGCAGAACCCGGACAACGCCGCGTGCCCAGCGACGCTCGGGCCGGATTACGATTTCTCCGCTCCGCCGGCGCTCATTCATGCGAAGGGGCGTGACTTGCTGGTTTTGCCGCAGAAGTCCGGCCTTGCGTATGCGCTGGATCCGGATGCCGAAGGCAAGATCGTCTGGCAATACCGCATCGGTAAGGGCAGTGGATTTGGCGGGCAGTGGGGTGGCACCAGCGATGGTGAGCAGGCCTACTTCGGCACGGCGGATCTCATCACGCCTACTCCGGGCGGCATGCACGCCGTCAAACTTTCCGACGGAACCTCAGTGTGGAACGCTCCGCCGCAAACCAAACTTTGCGGCACCAGTCCGGGCTGCAGCGCCGGGCAGGGTGGGGCACTCACCTCGATTCCCGGCGCGGTGCTCAACAGCGGCATGGATGGCGGTCTGCGTGCTTACTCGGCGAAGGATGGCTCGATCCTCTGGCTGTTCGACACGAACCGGGAATACGACACGGTGAACGGCATCAAGGCGCGTGGCGGCAGCATGGATGGCGGCGGGCCGGTGGTCGTCGACGGCATGGTGTACGTGAACTCCGGTTACGGCGGCCTCGTCGGCTTGCCGGGTAACGTGCTGCTGGCGTTCGGGCTCTAGGTTTATTGGAAAAAGTCGCCTGCGGCCTGCGCGGCCCGGCGTTTTTTCGGACTGCAGCTTCGTTCCCAGCGGCAAAAAGCGCGGTTTTTGCCCGGGGCGCGCAGCCGCCTGCCTCTGCACGTAGCTACGCCCGGGCGGGCAACGCAAGGCAGACCGCGACATGAGGGCAAGCGATGGCGAAAGACATCAATGCGGCTGTTCGCGAAGTTTGCTTGTCGTTCCCGGAGGCCGAGGAATTCCTCTCGCATGGCTCGCCGAACTTCCGCGTGCGCGGCAAGACGTTCGCCGCCTACACGGTGAATCATCATGGGGAC
>JBDTUL010000112.1:0-13328 GCA_040007735.1 Gammaproteobacteria bacterium
GAACGCCCTGGAGATGATCGGGCGAACGCCGCTCCTTGCGGTGCGCCGGCTGGACACGGGTCCGTGCCAGCTTTTCCTGAAGCTCGAGAACCAGAACCCCGGCGGCTCCATCAAGGATCGCGTGGGAAGGTCCCTCATCGAAGCGGCCGAACGTGACGGCAAGATCAAGCCGGGCGGCACGCTCATCGAGGCCACCGCCGGCAACACCGGGCTGGGCCTGGCGCTGGTCGCGGGGCAGAAAGGCTACCGCCTCATGCTCGTGATCCCCGACAAGATGAGCCAGGAGAAAATCTTTCACCTGAAGGCGATGGGGGCCGACGTCGTCATGACGCGGTCGGACGTGCACAAGGGCCACCCTGAGTATTACCAGGACCTGGCTGCGCGCCTCGCCACGGAAATCCCGAACTCGCTGTACGTGAATCAGTTCGGGAACGACGCGAATCCGCAGGCGCACGAAGAAACCACTGCACCGGAAATCTGGGAGCAGATGGAGCACAAGCTCGACGCCGTTGTGTGCGGCGTCGGCACGGGTGGAACGGCCACGGGCCTGTCGCGGTATTTCGCGCGCGAGGCGCCGAACGTTGAAATCGTTCTCGCGGATCCGCAGGGCTCGATCTACGCCAACTACGTCAAGACAGGGGAAGTGGGCCACGGCGAGCGCGCGTGGCTGGTGGAAGGCATCGGTGGGGACTCAATCCCATCCGTCGCGGATCTCTCCCGCATCAAGACCGCCTACACCATCGCAGACAGCGAAGCGTTTCACACATGTCGTGAATTGCTTCAGAAGGAAGGCATCATTGCGGGCACGTCCACGGGCACGTTGCTCGCGGGTGCGCTTCATTATTGCCGTGAGCAGAAGACGCCGAAGCGAGTGGTCACCTTCGTCTGCGACAGCGGCAACAAGTATCTGTCAAAGGTCTACAACGATTACTGGATGATCGACCAGGGTTTCCTCGAGCGCGAGCGCTTCGGGGATCTGCGGGACCTGATTGCGCGCCGTCACTGGGAGCGCGCAGCCGTTACCGTTACGCCGAGTGAAACGGTGCTTGCGGCCTACCGCCGTATGAAGCTCTACGACATGTCGCAGCTCCCGGTGATGGACGAAGGCCGCATCGTCGGCATCGTGGATGAGGAAGACATTCTGCTCGAAGTGTTCTCGAACCCGAGCCACTTCAACGAGCCCGTGGCCAAGGCGATGGAAAGCCATCTCGTGACAGTATCTGCGGACGCCCCGATGGCGCAGCTGATGGATATCTTCCGCCGCGGCATGGTGGCCATCGTGATGGATGGCGACGAATTCCTGGGCCTGGTCACGCGCATCGACCTGCTGAACTGGCTGCGCCGCCGGACCGTTGAGTAACTGGAGAGTGCATGAGCAGCGGTAAAGAGGACCTTCATTTCGGCACACGGGTCATTCATGGTGGCCAGAAGCCCGATCCGCTCACGGGCGCGATCATGCCGCCCATCTATGCGACCTCAACCTACGTGCAGTCGAGCCCCGGCGTGCACAAGGGTTACGAGTATTCACGCACGGCCAACCCCACGCGCGATGCGCTTCAGGCCAGCATCGCGAACCTGGAAGGGGGCGCTGCGGGCTTTGCATTTGCGTCGGGCCTTGCGGCGTCGGCCACGATTTTGGAATTGCTGGATTCCGGCTCGCACATCATTGCCATGCACGACCTGTATGGCGGCAGCTATCGGCTGCTGGAAAACGTGCGCACGCGTTCTGCGGGCCACGAAGTCTCGTTCGTGGATCTCACGGACATCGCCGAGTTCGAGGCGGCCATCCGCCCGAGCACGTGTCTCGTCTGGGTGGAAACGCCAACGAACCCGCTGTTGAAGATCGTGGATCTGGCCGCCGTTTCCGCCATCGCCAAGCGCCGCAAGATCGTCACTGTGTGCGACAACACCTTCGCCACTCCGTTCCTGCAGCGTCCTCTCGAGCACGGCTTCGACCTGGTGATGCATTCGACCACCAAATATCTGAACGGACATTCGGATGCCATCGGCGGCGCGGCCGTCATCCGCCATGGTTGGGACGAGCTGAAAGAAAAACTGACGTATCTGCAGAACGCCGTGGGCGGTGTGCCCGGGCCGTTCGATTCGTTCCTTACATTGCGCGGCATCAAGACGCTCGCGCTTCGCATGGAGCGACACTGCAGTAACGCGCTGGCGATTGCGCAATTCCTCGAATCTCATCCAAAGATTTCACGCGTCATCTACCCGGGTCTGCCGAGCCATCCGCAACACGAGCTGGCGAAGCGCCAGATGCGGGGCGGTTTCGGCGGCATCGTCACCGCGGAGTTGCGAGGCGGGCTCGACGAGGCCAAACAGTTCCTGGAGCGCTGCCATCTGTTCTCGCTCGCGGAGAGCCTCGGCGGCGTGGAAAGCCTCATCGAGCATCCTGGCCTGATGACTCATGCCTCCCTGCCGCCGGCCATGCGTGCGCAGCTCGGCATCAGCGACGGTCTCGTTCGCCTGTCGGTGGGTGTGGAGTCCGTGGATGATCTCATCGCGGAACTGCGCGAGGCGCTGGGCTGATCCGGGGCAGGCGGGGTGCTCCGGAATCAAGACCGGGTGGAAGCTTGCCGGGCGCAATCCTGCGGTGGCCCGGCCCCTAACGTGACGGATCTCTCGGCGCGGGCAATTGGGCGAGGCTTGTGCCGCCCCGTGAATTGCTTGCGGCCCAGTCACTGACTACGATACGCGCGCCTTACCTGGGGAAATCAGCAGCGATCGGCGACTTCGCATCGGCGAACGCCGCAGCGGAGGGAGCGAATTGCGCGGCGTGCTTGCGGCGTTGATGTTGACAGCAGCCGCCTGGTTCTCTCCAGCGGCCGTCGCCTCCACAGATGCGTCTTTCGAAGTACAAGTTCTGTCGGGCCCTCAGGCCGGTGCCAGCGTGGCGACGGTCGCAAGCGGTGCGCTCGATTCCGCCTTCACTCCCTTCACGCTTCGCGACACCCGCAAGCGTGGCGGTGCGTTCTGGCTGAAGCTGCGTGCACGTAAGGATTTCGCGCCGGCGGCGGTTCCGGTGCTGCTCGTGCACAAGGGGCGCCACTTCCAGGTTCAGGTGTTTCCTGCGGCCGCTGCGGGTTCCGCCGGTTCTGCGGTGGGTGAGGCGCTGACGCCAGCCTCGAGCTCGCCCACAGGGCTGCGCAATGTAGTGGAGCTTCCCTTGTTCCGGGCCGCGCATGACGCAGTGTTCGTGCTGCCGGGCGCACTTCGCCGCGGGCAGCAATTCTACGCTCACGTGGAGGTGGCCGGCCGGGGCTCGGAGGAATTGCGCTTCGCCGCCGCCACACTGGAAGAAACGCTTGCGCGGGGCGCGGAGCACGCGCGAATGATCGCGCTCACGTTCGGCGCGTTGATGGCGATGTCGCTTGCATCCCTGTTGCTCTGGTTTGTGCTGCGGGACCGGCTGTTCATCCTGTACGCGTTGCTGTTTTCGTTCCAGGCGCTGTATGTGGCGTACTTCTCGGGGCAAGGGTTCGACTGGCCGATTCTTTCTTATGCGTTGCCCCTCACCTCGTACGCCTGGAACGTTCCCGTGGCGCTCAGTGGTGCAGCGGCCTGCCTGTTCATTCGCGAAATTGCGGACCTGAAGCGCTTCTCGCCGCGCGTCTACAAAGTGTTCGGGTGGTTTGCCATTGCCTATGTGGCGCTGGCGTTCGCGAACCTGGCGCAGCTCATCGGACTGGGTCAGGTCGTCGCCGCGATCGGCAATCTTATTTTTCTCAGCTCGGCGGCCTTCACGCTCGTCGTGGCCTTCATAGCCTGGCAGCGAGGCAATCGCGCGTCGGGATATTTTCTGATTGCGTGGGGGGTGCTGGAAGCCTTCACGATTACCGCCGCCATTCGCCTGCTGTTCACTGACGCGGAGGACAGCGACCTGCTGCTGTTCTACGGCGTGCCGTTGTCCATGGTGGCGGCGTCCATTCTCGTTGCGCTCGGCGTTGCCGACCGTTTGCTGGGGCAGCGCCTCGCGTTGAGTCAGGCGGAGCTGCGGGCCCAGACCGATTCGCTCACCGGAGTGCTGAATCGTCGCGCGCTGATCGAGCGGCTGGAGCTTGCCTGCACGCGCGCACGCACGCGTGGGTTGCCGGTGGCCCTGTTGTTCATCGACCTGGATCACTTCAAGCAGATCAACGATTCGTACGGCCATCCGGCCGGGGATGCGTGCCTGGCCGCGACCATTCCGCCCATCCAGGCGGAGCTGCGGCAGTCCGATGTCATCGGGCGCTACGGTGGCGAGGAGTTCGTGGTGATCCTGAGCAGCGCCAGTTCCGCCGCCGCGCACGCCATCGCGGAACGCATTCGCGAGCGAGTGGCCGGTGTGAGAGTGGAAGGCTACGGAATTCCGATTCGCGTGACGTGCAGCATCGGTGTTGCCGCAAGCGACACGCTCGGCGTCTGGGGCGAACATCTCATCGCGCAGGCCGATGCCGCGGTGTATGCGGCGAAACGTGCCGGGCGAAATCGCGTGCAGATGGCGGCGCCGCTGGCGGCGTAACGGATTTCCTCCGCTCGCGCAGCGTAGCGCGGCGGCTCATCGCTAGCAGCTAACGGCTCGTCTGAGGCGTGGTCGTCTTGGGGCTGATTCGGGCCAGACGTTGCGGGCATACTGGCGCTCGTACGTACGTTCACGAGGCTCGCCATGCAATACGCCATTCTCTGCTACCACTCCGAAGCGACCGTGTGCGCGTGGTCTAAAGAGAAAGATGCCGAAGTCATGTCGAAACTCGCCGTCGTTCAGGACCGCTTGCGAGCCGAGGGTCGCCTTGGGCCGGTAGCGCGTCTCACGCCAACCACCGCGGCCATCACTCTCAAGAAAGACCGCGATCCGCCAATCGTGCTCGACGGGCCGTTCGCGGAGACCAAGGAGCAGTTGCTCGGTTTCTATCTGTTGAACTGCAAGTCTCAGGAAGAAGCGCTCGAGATCGCCCAGGAACTCGGCCGCGCCAACCCGGGCGGCTCCTACGAAATTCGGCCGGTAGCTAAGTTCTCTCCTGGCTGATGCGAGGTCGTCGCGTTGGTTCGTGAACCTTCGGCTGAAAAATGGCTCGCGGGTTCAGGGATGACGCAGACCGAAGCCGCGAAGGCGCTCAGCATCACTCAGGCGCGCATTTCGGATCTCAAGCGTGGAAAGATCGATCGATTCAGCCTTGATTTGCTGTTTCGCCTGGCTGCCCGCGCGGGGTTGAATCCCAAGGTCAAACTCGCGGCGTAAGATCGTCGTGCCCTACGACTAACTCTTCAGCCGCCCGGCGATTGAGGGCTCTTTGGGGGGGGCACAGAACCGCGAGCCCTCAATCGCCGGGCGGCTGAGAGGGTCCGGAGGTCGAGCGCTTCAGCCATTGAACAACTACGAGCCCACAATCTCCCGCGCCACCCGCTCACCCGACTGCAACGCCCCGGTCACCGTGGCGGGCTCGTCGACATCCGTCGCTTCGCCGGCGAAGAACAGGGTGTCTTCCAGCGGCTTGCCCAGGTCTGCGCGCGCGGTGCCTCCGCCGACGGCGACGTAGCTGTAGGCACCGTACGAAAATCGATCTTTCTGCCAGTCGTGCAGGTATGCCGCATCGAGCTGGCTGCGGACATCGACACTCTTGCCGAACATAGTGTCCAGAGTTTCGAGCGCCTGCCTGACCATGCCGGCGAAATCGGCACCGGAGGAGAGGCTGGCGGCTCGAGGCCCTCCCGCCCACGCATTCAGCGTAGGCGATCGAAGCGGCATCGAAGTCCAGAACGTCGGAAACGGCGCCTTCGCCGCCATGAAGAATGCACCGTCCCGATAGCGCCCGTCCGCAAGGTCTGCCCAGAACGGCGTGTGGAACTTCAGCGCAAGCTTCATCACCGGGCCGGATACCAGCCCGCGAAGCGCACTGCGCTTGGCACTGAGGGCCGGCGAGAATTTCACGGCATCCGTAGTGTCTTGCAACTGCAGAACACCCAAAGGCAGCGCAATCACCGCCTGCGGCGCGCGCGCCCGAAACGCGCGACCCAAGAACTCTCCAGACACTTCCACGGATCCACGCGACCAGCTGACCTCGCGCACCACGGTCTGCATCTGCACCCGCACGTTGTGCTGATTCAACACACCCGAAAGAGCGATGAGCACTTGCGTGTAGCCCCCATCGGGCCGCGACTGCGGGGCGTTGGTCATCATGTCGCCGGTCCACTCATCCACAATGGCTTGCGCGCTGGCGCGAGTGGTGTCGGCTGCATCGAACCCTTCCGCCATCATGCGCGCGTACTCACGCACGTCGGCAGGCAGATGGTCTTTCAGATTCTGATTGAGCAGCGTATCGAGCGAGATGTCATGGCTCACCTGATCCGGATGCCGCTGCAACACTTCCTGCAACTTCCGAAAGAAGCTATCGCGTTGCTGAAGCACTCCACCCTCGAGCCGCCAGTGAGAGTCACCGGACTCGATGGGCGCCTTGCCGGCCTTCGCCAGCCACGCCACATTGCACGGGGCGTGGCCGTGGATGAATTCGGCGCCCAGTTCGATAGGCGCCGCGACGCCGGGCTCGTGCCGGGTCCACATACGGCCGCCGATGCGGTCCCTCGCTTCCAGCACCAGCACGGAGCGCCCCGCTTCGCCCAGCCGCGCGGCCGCTGCCAAGCCGGCTGCACCGGCACCAATCACGATGACGTCAAATGAAGACTGCATGCCGCAATTGTACGCGGCGGCGGCGCCCCGCATGCCAGGAGCATGTCCGAGTGCTGGGCGGCCGCAGTAGGTGGCCAGTACTCGGACAGGCATCCTACAATGCGAGCCGTGTCAGCCGATTTCACCCACAACCTTTCTCTAGTGCCGTTCATCGCTGAAGAAAGCGGCGCCGTGCGCGCCTTCGAGGTGAATGTGGGGCTGTCCAAAGAGGGAGCCCTCAGCCTGCACTACGTGCTGGAGGCGAATTTGAGCCGCCTTCGCCTTGCTCCCGCACGTGAGCCTGATCGAACGGACGAGCTGTGGAAGCACACCTGCTTCGAAGCGTTCGTCCGGTCTCCAGGCGGCGCCCCCTACCGTGAATTCAACTTTTCGCCCTCCACGCAATGGGCGGCATATTCCTTCGAAGGCTATCGACAAGGTATGGCGGCGGCGAACGTTTCGACGCCGCCGCACGTTCTCGTCGAGCAATCCGCGAATCGGCTGGACGTGACGGTGCAGTTGGAATTGGGAACCGCGTCACGCTCCGTAGAGCTTGCGCTAGCTGCCGTCCTCGAAGACGAGAATGGTAGGCTCACGTACTGGGCATTGAAGCATCCTGCCGCAAAGCCCGACTTCCACCACCAAGACGCTTTCACACTGAAACTCCGATCATGAACTTCGGCATCGATCGTCTGATCGCGGACCCCGCGCTACGCAAGCCTCTGCAAGGCAAGCGCGTCGCGTTGCTGGCGCATCCCGCTTCCGTCACGAGCAATCTCACTCACTCGCTCGATGCTCTTCATGCGTTGGGTGACGTGCGCCTGTCCGCGGCGTTTGGCCCGCAACACGGCCTGCGGGGAGACAAGCAAGACAACATGGTGGAGTCGCCGGACTTCACCGATCCAGTGCTCGGCATCCCTGTGTTCAGTCTCTATGGCACCGTGCGGCGACCTACCGCTGCCATGATGGAAAGCTTCGATGTGCTGCTGGTAGATCTGCAGGACCTCGGTTGCCGCATCTACACTTTCATTACCACGCTTCGTTACGTGCTCGAAGAAGCCGCCGCGAAAGGCAAAGAGGTGTGGATTCTCGATCGCCCGAATCCCGCCGGCCGCCCCATCGAAGGCATGCGTCTTCGCGCGGGCTGGGAAAGTTTCGTGGGCGCCGGCCCGCTGCCGATGCGCCATGGCCTCACGCTGGGCGAGCTCGCGCATTGGTTCGTGCGCACCCTGAAGCTGAACGTGGACTACAAGGTCATCGAGATGGAAGGGTGGCAGCCGGAAAGCGCGCCGGGCTACGGGTGGCCGCTCGGCGAGCGCACCTGGATCAATCCCAGCCCCAATGCTGCGAACCTCTGGATGGCTCGCGCCTACGCCGGCACCGTCATGATCGAAGGCACTACGCTTTCCGAAGGCCGCGGCACCACGCGTCCTCTGGAACTGCTCGGCGCGCCAGACATTGATGCCGTTGCCTTGCTGAAGGATATGCAGTCGCTCGCGCCTCAATGGCTCGGCGGTTGCCGCTTGCGTCCCATCTGGTTCGAGCCCACCTTCCACAAGCACGTGGGTAAGCTCTGCTCGGGCCTGCAGATTCATGTCGAAGATGGCAGCTACGATCACGCAGCGTTCCAGCCCTGGCGCATCGTCTCGCTCGCGCTGAAGGCCCTGCGCCGCCAGCGCGGCACCTACGGAATCTGGCGGCATTTCGATTACGAATACGAGCGGAACAAGCTCGCGTTCGATGTCATCAACGGAAGCGAAGCGCTGCGAGAATGGATCGACGACCCGGCCGCCACGCCGTCGGACCTGGATGCGCTCACCCGTCCCGAGGAAACGTCGTGGGCGGACGAGCGGCGGAGCGTCATGCTTTATTGAGGGGCGGAAGGTGAAACCGGCGCCGTGCTTCGCCCGTTTAGAGCAGGCACACGGCACAGAGGCGCTTCATGCTCATGAAATGGATTGGCGGGGTACTGGCGGCAATGACACTCACTTCCGGCGCGGCCACGTCCGCGACACTGGCAGATTCCACTCTCATCCCCCGTTCTGCGCTGTTCGGGAACCCGGTGCGCACGCAGGCGCGGCTGAGCCCGGACGGCAAGTACGTGTCGTTCCTCGCGCCCCAGGATGGGTTCCTCAACGTGTGGCTCGCGCCGTTCGGCAAGCTGGGCAGCGCGAAGGCCATCACGTCGGACAAGAAGCGCGGCATCCGCGAGCACTTCTGGGCGGCGGACGGGCACCACGTGCTGTTCCTCCAGGACGAAGGCGGCGACGAGAACTGGCGCGTGCATAGCGTGGATGTCGACAACGGCAAGCAACTTGACCTCACGCCGTTCAAGGACGTGCAGGCGCAAGTGGCGGGCGTCTCGTACAAGCGGCCGAACGTGGTGCTCATCGGGCTGAACGATCGCGAAGCCGAGTGGCACGATCTCTACGAAATCGACGTCAGCTCCGGCGAGCGCAAGCTCGTGGAGAAGAACGAAGGCCAGTTCGCCGGCTTCCTGCCGGATCTCGATCTCAAACCGCGCCTGGCCATCAAGACGTTGCCCACCGGCGGCGGACAGATCTTTCGCCACACTGAGAAGGGGTGGGACAGCTTCCTCGAATATGGGCAGGAAGACAGCATCACCACCAATCCCCTCGTCATCGAAGGCGACGGCCGTACGGCGTTGCTGTTGAGCGCAGTGGGCCGCGACAAGGCGGCGCTGGTACGCGTGGAGCTCGCCAGCGGCAAGCAAAGTGTGGTGGGCGAGAGTAAGCAGGCCGACATCGCGGATGTCTGGATCGACCCGCGCACACATGAGCCGCAGGCTTACGCCGTTGATTATCTGCACACAGACATCACGGCGCTCACGCCGGATGCGGGCAAAGACATCGAGCGGCTGCGCGGCACGCTTGGGCCTCAGTTCAATGTCACCAGCCGCACGCTGGATGATCGCAAGTGGATCGTCGTTGTGGACGATCCCGTGCACGTTCTCTCTACGTATCTATATGACCGTGACAGCGGGAAAGTCACCAAGCTGTTCGACCAGCGCCCGGAGCTTGCAAGCGCGCCGTTGCAGCCGATGCTGGCCCGGGAAATCCCAGCGCGCGACGGCAAGACGCTCGTAGCGTTTCTGACGTTGCCCAAAGGCTCGGATGAAAAGCGCACCGGCAAGCCCGGCGCGCCGGTACCGCTGGTGTTGAACGTGCACGGCGGCCCGTGGGCGCGCGACAGTTACGGCTTTCATCCTGAGCATCAGTGGCTCGCGAATCGCGGCTATGCGGTGCTCTCAGTGAACTTTCGTGGCTCCACCGGTTTCGGCAAAGGCTTCATCAATGCAGGCGATGGCGAGTGGGGCCGCAAGATGCATGACGATCTGCTGGATGCGGTGGACTGGGCGGTGCGCGAGAAGATCGCCATTCCCGACAAGGTGGCCATCTACGGCGGCTCTTACGGCGGGTACGCCGCGCTCGCCGGGCTCACCTTCACGCCGGAGCGTTTCGCTTGCGGTGTGGATATCGTGGGGCCTTCAAACCTGCAGACGCTGCTCGCCTCGATTCCGCCGTACTGGAAGTCCTTCTATGAGGACATGGTCCGGCGCATCGGCGATCCGCGCACGGATGACGGGCGCAAGCTCCTGGAAGAACGCTCGCCCCTCACCTACGCCGACCGCATCAAACGACCGTTGCTCATCGCGCAGGGCGCCAACGACCCGCGGGTAAAGCAGGCCGAAGCCGACCAGATCGTCGCCGCGATGAAGGGCAAGAAGCTGCCGGTCACATACGTCGTCTACCCGGACGAGGGGCACGGGTTCGCGCGGCCTCAGAACCGGCTGTCGTTCTACGCCATTGCCGAGGGGTTCCTGTCCCAGTGCCTCGGGGGCCAATACGAGCCCATCGGCCGGGATTTCGATGGCGCCAGCGTCACCGCTCCGGAAGGGGCAGAGATCGTTCCGGGGCTAGCGGAAGCCATGCGGGAGCGGCATTCTGCAGGGGCGCGGAAGTGATTGGAATCGAGGTTTGAACGGCACAGAACCTCGGCGGCGTCTCGGTCGGCAGGGGGTGCGACGGACGTGAAAACGCAGGATGCGTTTTCCCGAGCCTCCGAGGGACCGGTCGAGCGGGCGTTCCCGAGTACCCCCTGCCGATCGAGGCGACGCCTGCGCTGGCGTCAACCCGTTCAAGGCTAGATTCTGTGGGCGAACCTGAGCCCCGCTCGCGGTAAGATCGCGCCCCCGTATGGATACCGCACGAGACATAACCGGCTACCGCCGTTACTGGGCCGCCCGCTTCGGCACGGCTCCGTTCCTGCCTACGTCTCGTGAAGAGATGGACGCGCTGGGGTGGGATAGCTGCGATGTCATCGTCGTCACCGGCGATGCGTACGTCGACCACCCGAGTTTTGGCATGGCCATCATCGGGCGCGTGCTCGAGGCGCAGGGCTTTCGCGTCGGCATCATCGCTCAGCCCGATTGGCACAGCGTCGAGCCCTTCAAGGCGCTCGGCCGACCCAACCTGTTCTTCGGCATCACCGCCGGCAACATGGATTCGATGGTCAATCGCTACACGTCCGATCGCCGCATGCGCAGCGATGACGCGTACACGCCGGGCGGCGAAGGCGGCAAGCGACCGGATCGATCCGTCATCGTGTATTCGCAGCGTGCGCGCGAGGCGTTCAGCGATGTGCCTATAGTGGTGGGCGGCATCGAAGCCTCGCTCCGCCGGATCGCGCACTTCGACTACTGGTCGGAGAAAATCCGCCGCTCGATGCTGCTCGATGCGAAGGCCGACATTCTGCTGTACGGCAATGCCGAGCGGCAAATCGTCGCGCTCGCTCATCGCCTGGCTGCCGGCGAAAAGATTCACGAGATCACGGATCTGCGCGGCACCGTGTTCACGCGCAAAGCGATTCCCACCGGCTGGGTGGAAATCGACTCCACGCACCTCGATGCGCCGGGGCCGCTGAACCCGCCCATCGATCCCTATGCGATGGACCCCGCGAAAGATGCGGTGGCGCCGGCCGGTAGTGATGGTCCTGCGTGTGCAAGCGATTCGAATGGCACCGCGACGCTCGCAGTGGCTGCCCCCACCGCCGGCCCGCTGAGCCAAGCGGCCGACGCCTCGCGCGCTGCCGGCGGAACGCCTGACGCATCAACCAATGAAAAGGTCGTCCGCTTCGTCCGCCGGGTAAAAAGCGCCGACCGCGATCGCAGTGTCATTCGCATGCCGTCGTTCGAGCAGGTGACCGCAGACCCGGTTCTGTACGCGCACGCCTCACGTATTCTGCATCTGGAAGCGAACCCAGGTAATGCGCGCGCGCTCGTGCAGAGGCATGGCAACGTCGACGTGTGGCTGAATCCGCCGCCGATTCCCCTCACTACCAAAGAAATGGATTGGGTGTACGAGCTGCCGTATCAGCGCAAGCCGCACCCGTTCTACGGGAATGCAAACATTCCCGCGTACAAGATGATCCGCTTCTCCATCTCGATTCAGCGCGGCTGTTTTGGCGGATGTACGTTCTGCTCCATCACCGAGCACGAAGGGCGCATCATCCAGAGCCGCTCTGAAGATTCCATCGTGCGCGAAGTGGAGCAGGTGCGCGACAGCGTGCCGGGCTTCACAGGCGTGATCTCGGATCTCGGCGGCCCAACGGCGAACATGTATCGCCTGGCGTGCAAGACCCCCGAGATCGAAAGCGCATGCCGGCGCCCGTCGTGCGTGTTCCCGGGCATCTGCCCGAACCTGAACACCGATCACGCGCCGCTCATCAAATTGTATCGGCGCGCTCGCGCGCTCCCCGGCATCAAGAAAATTCTCGTGGCTTCCGGCGTGCGGTACGACCTGGCTGTCGAATCGCCGGAGTACGTGAAGGAACTCGCCCAGCATCACGTTGGCGGCTATTTGAAGATTGCGCCCGAAGCGCTGGCCGACGGCCCGCTCTCGAAAATGATGAAGCCGGGTGTCGGCGCGTACTACCGTTTCCGCGAGCTGTTCGACAAGTTCTCTAAGGAAGCGGGCAAAGAGCAGTACCTGATTCCGTATTTCATCGCCGCGCACCCGGGCACCAGCGATGAGGACATGCTGGAGCTCGCCCTCTGGCTGAAGAAGAACAGCTACCGCGCGGACCAGGTGCAGGCGTTCCTGCCGTCGCCCATGGCCACGGCCACTGCGATGTATCACAGCGGAAAGAATCCGCTGCGCCGGATCACGCGCACGAGCGAGCCGGTGCAGATTCCCAAAGGTTTGAAGGTTCGCCGCCTGCACAAGGCGTTTCTCCGCTATCACGATGCGAACAACTGGCCGGTGTTGCGTGAGGCGCTTCGGCGCATGGGAAGGGCGGATCTCATCGGGAACGGGAAGCATCATTTGATTCCGGCGTATCAGCCGGCGGGGACGGGCGAGGCTTCTGAAGGTCGGAGGGGCGGTAGTGCGCATCGGCCGTTCAGTACGCAGCACACTGGGTTGCCCAGGACGCCGTCGTTGCCGAGTGCGCGGCGGGCGCCACCGGATGCGCGCGCGCCGGGCCCCAAGGCGAAGCCTTCACGCCGCCAGGATTGAAGAGCCGCCCTCGATCGCCGGGCGGCCGAGAGGGTGTTTCTTTGGCACTGGCGGCCTGCGCAAGCGGCTGACTCACGGGCCGGCATTCAATAAAACTGAGCATCGCTCCTGAGAGCCGTCTGGCTGAGGCGTCATCT
>JBDTUL010000113.1:0-13268 GCA_040007735.1 Gammaproteobacteria bacterium
TACAGGACCAGGCTTGTCGGGCCGAGTTGGGCGTGGGAGGCGCACGCCGAGGACGTCGCCGTTGATCCGGCAAAGCTGTCTCTTCATGTGAAGACGCTGGCCTCGGACGCGTTCGAAGGCCGTGGCCCCGCCACCGCCGGCGAGCAAAAAACCGTTGCGTACCTGACTGAGCAGATGAAGGCCGCCGGTCTCTCGCCAGGCGGAGACCTGAAGAACGGCGCCCGCGCCTGGACGCAGGATGTGCCGCTGGCGCAGTTCAACATCGAGGGCCCGGTCGATCTGAGCGTCAGCGCCGCCGGGCAGAAGCGCGCGCTTGCGCAGGGTAAAGACGTCGCCCTGCGCGCGGCCGCCACGAACATCGACCGCGTCGAGTTCAAAGATGTGCCGCTGGTGTTCCTGGGCTATGGCGTCACCGCCCCGGAGCGCAAGTGGGACGACTACCAGGGCATCGACGTGCGCGGCAAGATCGCCATCGTGCTCGTCAACGACCCCGACTTCGAAACGGGCAGCGGCGCGTTCGGCGGCCGCGCGATGACCTACTACGGCCGGTGGACTTACAAATACGAGGAAGGCGCGCGACGTGGCGCGCTGGGCGTGCTCGTCGTCCACGAAACGGCGCCGGCCTCCTATGGCTGGGCGACGGTCGAGAACTCCAACACCAATGCCATCTTCGACATTCTGCGAAAAGACCCGCGCAAGGAGCACGTCGACGTCGAGGGCTGGATGCAGCGGGATGTGGCGGTCAGCCTGTTCAAGCAAGCCGGCCTCGACTTCGAACAGCTCAAGAAGCAGGCGCAGTCGAACACCTTCCGCGCCGTGCCGCTGAAAGGCGTCACCATGTCCGCGAGCTACCGGGTGAAGCACGAGATCGTGGTCTCCAAGAATGTGGTGGGCATCCTCACCGGCACGACGCATCCCGACCAGACGGTGATCTACACGGCCCATTGGGACCACCTCGGCATCGGCAAGCCTGATGCAACGGGCGACCGCATCTTCAATGGCGCCGCGGACAACGGCAGCGGCTGCGCGGCCCTTCTGGAGTTGGCGCGGTTGTATGGTTCCGCGCCGAAGACGCCTCGCTCTGTGGTGTTCCTCGCGGTGACTGCGGAAGAGAAAGGGCTGCTCGGCTCGGAGTATTACGCATCGAATCCCGTCTACCCGCTCGAAACCACGGTCGCGGACCTCAACATGGACATGTTGGGGTTGAACGGCCCTACCAAAGACTTTGGCGCCATGGGCGCCAATACGCTGGTGGATGACATCATTGCCGCGGGCCGGGAACAGGGCCGCACCTTCGCGCCCGATCCGACACCCGAGGCCGGCCACTTCTATCGATCGGATCACTTTCCGCTTTCAAAGGTGGGTGTGCCGGCGACGTCATTCGAACCCGGCGACGACCTCGTCAAGGGCGGCAAGGAAAAAGGCGTAGCACTGCGCGAAGACTTCAACGCGAAGAAGTATCACCAGCCAAAGGATGAATGGAGCGCAAGCCTGGATTTCTCGGGCGAAGCGCAGGACGTGGCGCTGCTCTACAAGGTGGGGCGGAAGCTCGCCACGTCGAGCGAATGGCCGCAGTGGAAGGCGGATAGCGAGTTCAAGGCATTGCGAGACAAGTCGGCGCAGGCGCGGCGGTAGCGTTGCGCCTTGCGGGCGTAGAGAGGGTGCGAATTCAACTTCTATTCTTGTCGGAAACGTACAGAAATACGAGCGGCAGCGACAGGTTCTTCACGGCTTGTGTGTCGCTCTGTTTCGTACAAATGAACGAGTGACTCGGCGAAAAAACTCATTAAACTTCCCGCATCGAAATCACCGGCTTCTCAGGAAGAGAACCCGAACGTCAGGGTGACACATGCGCAGGAACGAAGCCTCACGCCTCATCCTTGAAGACCAGATCGAAGAGGCGCCCATGGAAGCGAGAATTGCGAGAATCGAGTCCGATGTCGCTCACGTGAAGACCGACATCGCCAACATTCAGGTCGACATTCGCGAGCTGCGCGGAGGCATGAAGGCGGCCAACGACTCCATAGCGGAGCTGAAAGGCGCCGTTTCGGCGCTCGATGCGAAGGTGGATGCAAAAGTCGGCGGGCTTGAAACAAAGACCGATGCCCGCTTCAATGCGATTGAAACAAAGATCGATGCCCGGATCGCCGAGCTTCTAGCGAAGATCGATGCCAAGGTTAGTGGTCTGGAAACGAAAATCATCAAATGGATCATCGGCACCGTGCTTACCACGGCAGGCGTAGTCTTTTCCATCGCAAAATTAATCAGCTAGCGGCGCTCAGCCGGCAGAAGCAAGGGAGACTCCAATTCGCCACATCACAAAAATGCTCACGGCAGCCGCGATGCTTCTCGCCAGCTGCTCAGCCCTCGCGCAGAACGCAGAAAAAATGGCCGTGGTGGGCGGACAGGACATTACCGGCCAGATTCTGAAACGCCTCGGGCTCCCGAACCAGGACTACTGCTGGCAACAGTGCCTGCAGGAACCGCGATGCACCGGCACCCGCTGGGGCGTCATCGCCGGCAGCACCGCAGGCCAATGCTTTCTGCTCACCGGTGATCTGACTTCCCGGTCTCCGACGCCGCTCAAGACACAAGACGGAAAGACCATCGTGGTGACGGCAAGCAGGAAGACGCCGGGCGCCCAGTAGCGCACGGTCATGGGCACAACACTGAGCGGACCCGGAGCACCTCGTTGTAACCCGCAGATCGTGCGCCAAGCAAGGTCCGGCCCGGGAGGTGGCAAGTACTGAGCCGGTCACACTTTCTCCATCGCCTCCCGCGCCGCCTCCTGAAGCTTTTTCATCATCGCCAGATAGGGCCGGGGCCCATGACTCACTCGCGCGACGCCGAGCGAACCTAGCTCACGCAGGGGCGGAGTCTTGTCGCTCACCATGATATTCAGCGGAAGAGACGACCCGTCCGCGACTTTTCGAATCAACACAGCGTCAGCCAACCCCGGCACGAACAAGCCATCGGCACCCGCTGCCGCGTAGGCCTTGGCCCGCTTCAGAACCTCAGCGATGCGCTCGTCGTCATTCGCCAGCGCCTCACTTCGCACAAAGAAGGGGTCGCTGCGAACATTGATGAAGTACGGGAGCTCCTTCGCGTCGGCAGCCTTGCGAGCGTGCGCAATACGCTCCACCTGCGCGTCAATGGCGCGAAGCGAACCCGTAGCCGGGTCGCTGTCCTCCAGGTTGCAGCCCACGGCGCCAGCATCAATGCTTCGCTCGACCGTCCACCCGACGTTCTCAGCCCCAACCCCGTACCCACTCTCGAGATCAACGGTCACCGGCAGCTCCGTCGCCCTCGCGATGCGCGCAAGATTCTCGATCGCAAAATCGAGAGGCACGCGCTCCCCGTCGTCATAGCCGTTCGCCTTCGCAACCGACCAACTCCCCGTGGCGAGGGCGCGCGCACCCGCGCCCTCCACCGCTTTGGCGCTGCCAACGTCCCACACGTTGAACAGCACCAACGGCTGCCCTCGCACGTGCAGGGATCGAAAGTACATAGCCTTCTCGTAACCGCTCGACATGCATCACCTCACAAATTGAATCGACAACCGCGAACAGGTCTACGGGGGCCACTCCAACGCGCAGATTTCAATACCTCCGCGCGAGCAGCGGCAGTGGCCCGCTAAGCGCCGGCCTGCCAATGCGCGCGCAATTCCCGATTGAATTCGGCCCACCGTTCCTCCGGAAAGAAAAGCCTGGCGCCCTTCAGTTCCACTCGCTTGCGCGTGCCCGGAATCGTGTCAGCGAGCCACCGCGACCATTTCACATCGAAGTAGATATCGTCCGTTCCCCAAACGATGAGCGTCGGAGCTTTGAGCGCCTTGAGCCGGCTCTCGATTCTCACCGTATGAGCGCTATCGAAGGCGGCGAGAAAGCGTTGGAAGTCGCGCGTTCGCTGTTCCGTGCGCACCAGCGGGCGCAGGTATTTCTCGATGCTCTCGTCGGTCACTCGCTCCACGTGTTCGTACGCCGGCCCCAACGCCTGCGGCGATCGGTAGACGCTCTTGTCTCCGAGCATCGCCTCAAGTGCGCCGCGCAGCCCGCCCGCAGCCGCCATGCTCAGGAACGGCTTGAACGCTTCGGGCGGCCAGTTGTCATGCGCATCGCAATCGGTCAGTGTGAGACTTCGAACGCGCTCCGGATGTAGCGCGGCGAAGATCTGAGCGATGCCGCCACCGCTGTCGTTGCCGACCACGTCTGCCTGCGCAATCCCCAGCGCATCCAGAAACTGCTCGAGCATCTGGGCATTGGCCGTCACCGAGACGTCCTTATCCTCCCCGATCTCGGTGTCGCCATGTGCGAGCAGATCCAGCGCGATACAGCGCCGAATGTCCGAAAGTTCAGCGAGTTGGTGGCGCCACAGGTGACTGTTCAGCAGTACGCCGTGTACGAATAGCGCTACGGGCCCTTCGCCCCGCTCGATGTAGTTGATGCGGCCAGACGCGGTTTCGACACTACGCTGGATCGGGGCAGTCGTGATTCCGTCCATGCTCAACCCACCGGCACCGATGCGGCTGACGTCACGGACGCCTGCGCCTCATTCAGCTTCTGCGCGCAATCGTCGCAGCACACCTCCACTGTCCTGCCGCCAATCTTTACTTCAATGGAATTTCCGTCCAGCTTGCAGTCGCAAGCTGCGCAAGTCTTCTCGCTCATGCCATCGCTCTCCAGTGAACGCCGGGTCGGCGTGCGGCGAAGTAGGCCACGCCGCAGGAGAGCCTCGCTGTCAGAATCTTTAGTGACCCGCGGCGTG
Organism: Gammaproteobacteria bacterium; assembly: GCA_040007735.1. Lineage (GTDB taxonomy): Bacteria > Pseudomonadota > Gammaproteobacteria > Steroidobacterales > Steroidobacteraceae > JADGHX01. The sequence continues at coordinate 4,765 of JBDTUL010000113.1, forward strand.
AGGCGAGAATTTATCTATGCAGGGCGGATTGCCGGAACTCGGAAGGTGAACGGCCATACGTCCGCTGGAACGCGGCACTGAAGTGGCTGTGACTGGAGAAGCCGAGCTCCGCGCTCAACGTGTTCAAGTCGTCATATTGCGCAAGCAGATCCAACGCGCGGGCCAACCGCAGGCGAAGCTGGTAGCGATACAGAGGAACGCCTTCTACCTGCTGGAAAACCTGAGTGAGATAAACGGCCGAGCCGCCCACCTCCGCAGCGATCTCGGCCAACGTCCAGCGCCTCGATAAATCACTCGCCAACACGAGCTTGACGCGATCGACCAGGCGCTGACGACCGACACTCGCCGCCCGCCGCGCAGGCGTCGCGCGCACTGCCAACGCGCGCCGTGCCAGCGTTAGCGCAAGGCCCTCGGCTTCCAGGAGCTCGGCGATGTCTTCGCGCAGGCTGTGCCGAAGCAACGCGACCAGCGCCTGCGTTCGCGGATCGATCTGCAAGCGCTGTTTCCGAAACCCCAGCGCCTCGCCTTGTCGCAGCAACGACGGCGGGGCGAGCTCCCTCATCAGCATTTCGTCGATCACCAGGTCCAGACAGGCATCGCCACCGCGCACCGGATGGCTCACGTGATAGCTGTCGCCAGAGTTGAAGAACACCATCTGGCTCGCCTCGGCCACAGCAGCGTCTTGCCCCAGATGGCGCACGTAGATGCCCCGATATGGAAAAACGAGATGGGTGGCGCTCGCACACTCCTCCGCACTCTTGTGCCGGCAAGTGCCCCGGCACAACACGTCCCGGACGGAGACGATGGGCGTTTTCAGCAGAGGCTCAACGTCGACTTCCGGGGCCTCGGCCAGCGGCGCGGGTGTTCGGCGCTTGGGTTTCATGGGGCCATGATAATCCACATCGCGGCGCGCAGCGCCTGCCGCAAATCGGCACGCGCACCGGTCAGGCGATGATCGCGCCAGGGATAGGCACATCGAAAGAACGGGTCGTGTGTTCGAAGGCCGAGACCACGGCATGCGCCAACTGTACGTGGATCGTTTCGCCAACCGATTCTCAGTGAGAACGGACGAACCCGTGCACGGCATGTTATTGCCGGAGACGCCACACAAAGAACGCGCAGGCGAGGCGCCCTGAGCACACCTCGCCTCGTCGCGAGCCTTTCAGCGGTCGGCCACCCGCACTTGACGCTCTCGCAGCGCGGTCAGCATTGGGCGATTGACCGCCCGGATGGCATGCTCCACCGTGGCCTGGTAGCAGCTCTTCGACTTCGGCCGCTGACCGGGGTACCAGTCCGCGAAAGGCGGCCCGCACACCTTCCGCGCCGCAGCGCGTATGCGGGAGTAAAGCACCTTGGTGCCGGCCTCGGTGTTGAGGTTCAGCTCGGAGTAGCCAACGGTTATCTGCGGTGGGTCGAGCGTCTGGTGGATGTCCGAGCCGGCCATGACGACGCCGCATGCGCCGAGCATTACTGCCAGCATCATCCCGTTGATTGCATTGGTACCGTGTGCGTTCATGGAATCTCTCCTTGTGGGGTTTGCCGTTTCCGCCGGATGTTTGCTCCGGCGACGGCGGTAGAATCCCCGGCAGCACTGCGGAACTCCTTGTCCAGCACCTGAACCTTTCTGAAAAATGCTCTGAAGAACCCCAACGACATCGATGCCGGGCGCTTCATCTACGAGTTCGGAGATTTCCGGCTCGACTCGGGGCGACGCCAGCTGCTGCTGAAAAGCGCTGGGCGCGTGCTGCCACTCACGTCCAGGGCGCTGGATACGCTGCTGTTTTTCGCTCAGCACCCAGGACAGCTGCTGGACAAGGACACGTTGATGAAGGCCGTCTGGCCCAACGTCATCGTCGAAGAGAACAACCTCAACCAGAGCATCTCCGCAGTGCGGCGCGTGCTGGGGGATTCACGCGACGAGCACCGTTTCATCGTCACGGTGCCGGGGCAGGGTTATCGATTCGTCTGCGACGTGAAGGTGGTCACGGATGCACCGAGCACGCTTTCGCCCCCTGCCGCGTCGCCGCGCACAATGCTGCGCGTCGTCGGCTCGCTCGCTGGCCTCATCGTGGTCGCAACTCTGGTCTGGGTCGCTGCCCGCCGGATTGAACACCCTGCCGCGCCAGTGGCTGCGGCAAGATCTGTGGTGAGCGCGAAGCCGGCCGGTGTCGTCGGAACGCCACGGCTGGCCATCCTGCCATTCGCGAATCTCAGTCCCGAGCCGGCCAACGCGTTCTTCGCCGATGGACTGCACGAGGAAATCCTGAGCACGCTGTCCGAGCGCCTGCCGGGCGTCGCAGTCATCTCCCGTACCACAATGATGACCTTCAGGCAGACACCGAAAGCACTGGGGGATGTGGCGAAGGAACTAGGTGCAACACACGTAATGGAAGGCACCGTGCGGCGGGAACACGACCAGGTGCGCCTCACCCTCCAACTCGTGGACGCGGGCACGGACCGCTACATCTGGTCGCGAACTTACGATCGCGGGCTGGCAAGCTCGATGACGCTGGATTCCGAGGTCGCAAGTGAGGTGGCCAAGCAACTCTCCGTGCGCCTGGCAGCGTCGAGCACGCATTTCGCCCCGGTAACTCGCGACGCAGAAGCCTATGACTTGTACTTGCGTGCCCTGCTCGGCCTGCGCGACCTGGGTGTCGTCGTATGGACGCGCGAGGCGTTTGCAAAAGTAGACGACCTGCTCAACGAGGCATTGGCCCGCGATCCGGAATTCACGCTCGCCTACGCGCAACGTGCCCGCCTGCACACGTTGCGACACGTATCCAGTATGGATCTGAGCGACGCGGCCCAGCGCTCCATACTGGCAGATCTCGACGCCGCGCGACGCAGGGCTCCTGGAGATCCGATCGTGCTGGCGGCAATCGGTTATTACAGGTTCTCAGTCGGCGATTTTTCCGGCTGCGTGGAGCTGATACAAGCCGCTGAGGCAGCGGGATTGCGCGAGGTCGAATGGCTCATCCCCAAGTCACGCTGCCTGCTCGCCTTGCAACGAGTCGACGAAGCAGTGGCAGTACACGAACGCATGCTGTCTCTCGATCCGGCGAATCCTCTGGTGCTCGCGTTCACTCTGTTCCATTTGCAGGTAGCGCAACGCCCTGAAGCAGCGCTGCGCGTTGCAAATCTCGCATTCGCGCGCTACCCGCAGCTCGCACACTGGCTCTACGTCGATCTCACGATGCGGGGCGACGTCGCGGCTTTCCGCAAACGGGTGGATCCGGGCCAGCCGCCACTGGCTAGTCTCCCGGTCGCCGAGAATCCGGAGGCCATGGTGCCGTACTTTTCGATCTTGCGTTTCGAGAAGCGCTACGCCGAGCTGCTCACGTTGCTGCAACGGACCCCGTCGACGTCGTTTCCATTCAGCACGGGCGATTTAGAGATGTTCCACTCCGTCGGTCAGCGGCCGGTGGCCGAATTCCGCGGGTGGGCCTACCTGCTGGCAGGTAAGCGGGCGGGCGCCCGGCCGGACGGGCGGGCCGTCCTCGATTTCGTCGCGCACCAGCGCGTGACGCAGTGGAATCCCTTCTACCTGAGCCTTCTGAGTGCCGAGGCCTATACGTTCCTGGGACAGGAGCAGGAAGCGCTCTCCGCCGCGCGCAAAGCGCTCGAGCTCATGCCGCGAGCCCGAAACGCCGCTTCGTGGTTGGGCGTCGCTGCGCTCAGCGCCCGGGTGGCGGCGTGGAACGGCGCGGGGGATGAGGCCACGACGCTTTTGGAAGAGCTCGCCGACGCCGCACCGGGCTTACCGCCGGGAATGATTGTCCGCGACCCGCTTCTGACCGTGCCGCTTGCGAACAACGTGCGCTACCAGGCGCTCACGCGCCGGCTCGAGGAAAGGATGAGCAAGGTGGCTCCGCGCTGAGCGCAGCCAGACCGACATGTTGTGAGTCATACTCCGCAAATCTTCCGCGCGAGAGAACCCATGACACCCGCCAAGCGCCTGAGCCGCCGTAGTTTCCTGGGCACGTCGGTGCTTGCAGCCGCGGCCGCCACCCTCCCCGCCGCGCGTGCATGGCCTGCAATTCTCAGTCCCTCGATGGCCGTCGATCGCGATCTGGATGCGGTCACGGGCGACGGCAAGAGCATCACGCTGAAGCGGGCCGAAGTTCAGGAACTGGGTGAGAGCCTGCGGGGCAACCTGCTGCTGCCGGGCCATCCCGGCTACGACCCGGCGCGCCGCGTCTGGAACGCGCAGATGGACAAGCACCCCGCGTTCATCGTTCAGCCGCGCGGAGCGTCCGACGTGCGAAGCGCAATTCAGTTCGCGCGTGCCTCGAACGTGCTGGTGGCAGTGAAGTGCGGTGGCCACAGCCCCGCCGGCAAGTCGACCTGCGAACGCGGCATGCTTCTGGATCTGTCACTCCTGCGTGGCGTGCAGGTTGACACCAAGGCGCGCATCGCCCATGTGCCCGGCGGCAGCCTGCTGGGTGACCTGGACCATGAAGCGATGGCACGCGGCCTGGTCACTACTGCGGGCACCGTGTCTCACACTGGCGTCGGCGGACTCACGCTCGGCGGGGGCTTTGGCCGCGTCGCGCGGCGCTTCGGCCTTGCGCTGGACAACGTGCGCTCGGTCGAAATCGTCACCGGGCAAGGCGAGATCCTGCGCGCGAGCCCGCAGGAGAACCCCGAGCTCTACTGGGGTGTGCGCGGCGGCGGCGGCAACTTCGGCGTCGTCACCGCCTTCGATTTCGACCTGCACCCGATGCAGCGGCAGGTGATCGGCGGCTCGATCATGTTTCCGCTCGAGCAGGCGAGGAGCGTGCTGACGTTTTATTCCGAATACGAAGGCATCGCGCGAGACGATCTCTATCTCAGCGGCGTGATGTTGAGCAACGCCGCCCTGCGCGGCATCAGCGGCGTGGGTTTCTCAGTGTGCTACAGCGGGCCGGCGAGCGAAGCGGACAAGATCCTGCGCACGATTCGCAGCGCAGGCACACCTGTGATGGATCAGCTGAAGCCGATGGATTACGTGGCGCTGCAGAGATCCGGCGATCTCGACGAGAAGCGAGCGATCGGCTCGTATACGAAAACGGGCTTTGTGAAGAGAATCCAGCCGCAGCTCATCGACGCGATGATCACGGGGCTCGAACCCCATCCAGAGCGCGCAACCACCGTGGGCTTCCAGCACTGCGGCGGAGCCATCTCGAGAGTGGCGCCAGACGCCACCGCATTCCCACACCGCGGAATCCACGCCACGTCGCTTCTGACTGCGGACTGGCTCGCCACGTCCGACCCGACTCCGCACCTCGCATGGCTGCGGAAATACTGGGCAAGCATCGAGCCCCACACGGCCGGCTTCTACACGAACGACGCCATCGACGAGACGCAGAAGCAGCTGGACGAAAACTACCTGGGAAACTATCCGCGACTCGTGGCTCTCAAGAACCAGTACGACCCGGCGAATCTGTTTCGGCTGAATGCGAACGTAAAGCCGAAGGCGTAGCGCAGGGCGCCACACCTTCCTCAAAGCGCCGGGGAAAATGGTGCCTCCTTTGCCGCCTGGCGCATGAACGACACGGCACATCGGCGAGGAATGCATGCCGAAGCGGCCAAGCGTTCATGCCGTAGTCCTGCGTTAAAGAAGCGTCATTCGCGCTAGGGCGCCGTTTGCTCGATCATCTGCAACACGGCCTGTGAGAGAGGCGAGTCTGGGGTGCCGAGTGCGAGCACGGTGTCCTTATGATCCGCGCCTTCCATGACGAGCAGGGTGGTCTTGACGCCTTTCGCCTTCAGGCGCACGTCGAGGTCCTCGGAAGAGGCGCGCATCTTTCCTTCCTTCGTGCCGCACGCTATTACCGCGACGGCCGGAGGGTCGACGATGTGGCGTAGTGGGCTGGCCTCTGCTTCCAACTCTGCAGTGGGTGCGTATTTAGCGTCCTCGCCCGGGCTGAGGTCGTAGTCGCCGCTGATCGGGGCAATGCCTTTGATGGAGTCGGGCGACAGCCCCGCTGCCTTCATCCAGCTGCGATCGAAGCTGACATCCGCGAGGAGCGTCGCGCCGACCGAATGTCCACTGAGATACAGGCGCTGTGGATCGCCACCGAACTTCGCGATGTTGTCGTGGATCCAGCGTATCGCGGCCCGAGTATCGTCACGTTGCGCCGGATAATGCAGCCCATCCGTCGCGAGCCGATAGCCCGCCACCACAGTGATGATGCCGTGCTGTGCGTAGGGTGTGGCGACGTAGCCATAGTGAGCCCGATCTCCCTCCTGGAACCCACCACCGTGCAGGAACAACAGTACGGGCGCATTGGTCACCGGCTTCACGGGCAGATAGACATCTAGCCGCTGCTTCGGCGTATTCCCAAATGCAATGTCGAGATGATGCGGGAATGCCGCGCGCGTCTGCGCCGTCAGCTCATTCGCCTTCTTGTAGAACGGTTCCCAGATCGTGCCGTAACGGGCCGGATTCATCACCGTCGGATAGGTGGTGTAATCCTGCGCGACCAAACTTGCGGGCATCGCCGCCAGCGCCACGACCGCCGCTAAAGCTAAACGCGCACCCATTTTCATGGAATCTGCCCGATCCACTTGTTACGGCCCGCGACCTGCTCGTCGACACTCGCCATGAAGTCGAGCACCACTTTGTTGAACACGTCGGGATCCTCGAGCATCAGCATGTGATCGGTGCCGGGAATCATCTGGTAGCGCGAGTTCGGCCACAGCCGGTGGGCCTCCTGCGCGCCGGTGATGAAGAACACGTCCGTCAGCTCGCCCACCAGCAACAGCATCGGCTGGTGTATCTGCGACATGTCGGGAAAATCGCGGCTGTTCCACGGACCGATGTGCATGGGCGAGCCTGAGTCCGAGCGCTGCGGGTCCATCGACACGCGCGGGCTGAACTGATCGGCCATGCGGCTCTGGATGGCCGCCAGCTCCGGGCGCGCCTGCGCCACCCGCGTGAACGAGGACTTCCTCGCGCCTTCGCGGCCCTTCAGCGCCTGCTGAAGCGTCGGCGGCGGACCGTTCATCGATTCCGGCGCACCTTTGAAGGCACTGGCCTCAGTGATGGGCGCCAGCGCAATGGTCGCGTCCGCAAAGGTGATACTGCGCACCTTGTCCGGATAGAGTTTCAGGAACTGCATGATGACGGCGCCCCCGCGCGAGTTCGCAACGAAGTGCGCTTCGCGGATGCCGAAGTGCATCAGCAACGCGTTGAGGTCATTCGCATGCGCCGTCTCGGAGTAGCCCATGATCGGGTCGTCCGACATGCCGTGGCCGCGGCGGTCGTAGCTGATGAACAGATACTTCTTGCTGAACGCCTCGACCTGTTTGGTCCACAGCTCGTGCGAATAACCTTCGCCATGCACGAAGACCACCGGCACGCCGGCGCCAGCCAGCCGGTACGCAAGCTTCACGCCGTTGACGGTGACGAATTGGAGGTGCTCGACGTCACCTGCGGCCGGGCGCGTGTAGCCAGGTGAATCCGCCTTCGCCGAAGCTGAGTTGGCAACCTGCGAGCTCAGGCAAGCGGCGAGCAGCACGAGCGCGAATGGAAGGCGACTCACAGCTCACCCGCCATGTGTTCGCCGGGCTCGTCCCAATCATCAGATGCGTGCCCACCTGGCGCGTGCCCAACTGATGAGCTCCCTCCTGATGTGTCCCCGACTGAAACCAGCCCGGCCGTGAGATGCCCGGCCGACAGGTCACTATCGCGATACACGACGCCACCCTTCATGATCATCACGATGTTGCGCAGCGCCGAGATGTTCTGTGTCGGGTCGCCGGTCAACGCGAGAATGTCAGCGTACTTGCCAGCCTCGACGGACCCGATATCGGCTTCGGCACCCAGCATGATCGCGGGTGAGAGCGTGGCAGAGCGCAACGCCTGAATCGGCGTCATGCCGGCTTCCACGTACGCTTCGGCTTCGCGCACCGTCGACGTGGTGCCATCGTTCGGCTCGAACGGCATCTGATCGGTGCCGAGCGCAATCTTCACGCCTTCCTGGATCGCCGCGGTGAGCGTCTTCCAATGCTCCTTGCCCACCGATTCGCGCCGCTTCATGTACCAGTCCGGCGAACCGATGCGCTGGAAATACTCGGCGCCGCCCCGATGCGTCACCATGATGGTCGGCACCAGCCACGTGCCCTGCTTCACCATCTTCTTGAGGAGCGGACGATCGAGCACGTAACCGTGTTCGATGCTGTCGATGCCGGCATCCACTGCGGAATTGGTGGCCGCCGTCGAGCCCGAGTGGGCCGCCACCTTCACTCCGAAGCGATGCGAAGCCTCGATGACCGCGCGCATCTCCTCCGGCATCATCAATGCTTCGGCTATGCCGCCGCCGTCGGTAGCGACGCCGCCCGAGATGGCGATCTTGATCCAGTCCTGGCCTTCGGAGATCTTCATCCGCGCCGTCTTCACCATCTCCCACGGGCCATCGTTGTAGGTCTGTCCCGGCCGGCTGCCGTGCCCTGCCGTTATGGTGACGCCGCCCGCCGTGAACAACCGCGGCCCGGGGAAATCGCCACGTGCGATCGACTCC
>JBDTUL010000114.1:0-13185 GCA_040007735.1 Gammaproteobacteria bacterium
ACGACTTCATCATTGGCCTGGTGCGCGCCCACCCGAGGCGTCTCTTTGGTTTCGGGCAGGTGATGCCTCAGGCAGACGATGCACTCGATGAGATCGCGCGCATCGCCGAAGCCGGCCTTTCGGGGCTGAAGCTGCACCCGAGCATGCATGGCTACCATGTCGCCGACCACGGGTTGCTCGACCCGGTGTTCGAGGCGTGTGCGCGCTACAAGCTCCCGGTGCTCATCAATTCGCTGGACGATGCGTTCTGTGCGCCGCTGGCCATCGAGGAGATCGCTCGCAACCATCCGGGCGTGCCCACCATCATTGCGCACATGGGCGCCGTGTGGAACGTGCCGGAGGCCATCATCGTTTCCGAACGGCAGCCGCACATCTACCTGGAAACTTCAGCAACGCTGCTCAGCGATGTGCGGCGCGCCTACGCGCGCGTCGGGGCGTCGAAGATCCTGATGGGCAGCGAGTGGCCCGGCTCCGACTTCGACCTCGAGCGCATGAAGATCAAGAAGGCGATCCCGGACGAGCGTGATCGCGCGCTCATAGAGGGCGGCAACATGGCGCGCATCCTGAGGCTCGCCGCGTGATCGCCACGCCGGTCACCCTGGTCACGCCGCCGGCGGAGATGTCGCAGGCCGACGTTCAATTGTTGCATCTTGCGCAGGAGCTGCTGGGGCGGGTGTGGGTGCACGGCCGACACGAAGTGGCCACTGCTTTGCGAGCCTCCGATGGCGGCATCTACACCGGCGTGCATCTGGAAGGCTCGTGTCGCCGCAGCTCGATCTGTGCTGAAGGCGTGGCGCTGGGCACCGCGCGTGCGGGTATCGATCCGTCTTTGCCCTTGCGGATCGACTCGGTGGTTTCAGTGCAGATCAAGCCCGCCGGCCAGTTCCGCATCATTGCGCCATGTGGCGTGTGCCGGGAGCTGATCAGCGACTACAGCCCCGACGCTATCGTGTGGATCACGGGCGATAACGGCGTGGAGCCGGTGCGGGCGCTGGATCTTTTGCCCTCGAAAACGCGTCGCGTATGGTGAGGCAAAGGTAATTTTTTTCTCCGAAGCCAGAAAAGCAGAGATTTCGTAACGCCGCTCGAACTGGAGGCCGCATGGCGATTCCCTCGCTCTCCGATGAATTGATAGCGCTTGCGTCCGAGCTCGGCGGCACCGGCAAGGCCGTGCGCTGGGAAGAGCTCACGTGGCCCGAAGCGCATGTCGCGGCCGGCAAGCTGAACGCAGTGATGATCCCGGTAGGCGCCATCGAGCAGCACGGTCCGCATTTGCCGCTCGCCGTGGATACTCAGATCTGCGAGGCGGTGGCGCTGGGTGTGTCGGCCCTCACCGGCGTGCCGTTGATTCCGCCTCTGGCGTACGGTGTTTCCGGTTCTCACGGCGATTTTGGTGGCACGATCTCGCTGCGGCCCGAGACCATGATTCTCTTGGTCGAAGACATCATCGACTCGTTGTATCAACGCGGCGTCCGGCAGTTCGTGCTGCTCAACGGCCACATCTGGAACAGCGGCTCGCTGGATGTTTCCGCGGAGAAGCTGCGGGTGCGTCACCCGGATGCGCGGGTGCGCTCGCTCGCCTATGTGACGATGTACCCCGGGCCCGAGGTCAACGGGCACGTTCGCTTCGGTCGCGGGCTGATGCACGCAAACTTTTTCGAGACCTCAGTGATGCTGCACCTCTACCCATCGCTGGTGCGTATGGATCGCGCCACGTCCCACCTCGACGTCGACTCGTTCTGGGACTACCGCATGGACCAGGTGAGCGAGACTGGAGTGTGGGGCCGCGACGTGGCGGAATCGAACGCCGCGCACGGCCGGGCCGAGTTCGAGCGCTGCGTGCTCACCACCGCGCGCGCCATCGCGGCTGCGGTTCGCGAGCCGTGGCCGGACAAGACGCATCGACCCTGCTGAGCGAGAGTGCGCGCTAGCGGTAGAAATCCGGGCACAGCCTCAGTGTCTGGATCGCTACGGGGTCATGGAAGAGCAGGCAGGTAGCACCGGTTTCGCTCACGAGCGACTTGATGCGGCGGATTGCCCGCATTGCCGCCTCGTCGTCGCAGCTCTCACCCGGCAGGATCTCCGCATCGAAGTTCTCGGCCAGGTCGCCTGCATCGAACGGCAGAACGAGCGTTCCGTCCTGGGGTAACTCGACGACGGCGGACTGGTGCCCTTGCGTGTGGCCGCGTGTGTCGAGGAGCCGCAGGCCCGGTTGCGCCTCCCAGTCCCCGTCGTGCAGCTCCCACCGCAGGCGCGGGTCGTCGTATTCATCGCGAAAATAAGCCATTCCGGGGTCGGGGCCGAAAGCGTGCTCATATTCCCTGCGCTGGATGGATACTCGCGCATGCGCGAACAGCCTCAGGGCGCCGCAGTGGTCGTAATGCAGGTGAGAGAGAATGACGTGCCCTATATCGGCGCAGGTAACGCCGATTGCGGCGAGCTGCCGCTCCAGCAGGTGAGCGTCGCGAATCACGGGCGGCGTCATACCCAGGCTCCAGAACTTCGCATCCATGCGGCCGCGGTCGCGGCCGTTGTCGGGGTTCAACCCGGCATCCAGCAGCACCCAGCCGCGATCGGTGTCCAGCAGGTAAGCGCAGACCGGCTCGCTCAGGATGAAGCGGCCGCCTACGCCCTTCGTCGAGACGGTCTTGGGCAGAATCTCGAAGCCGCATAAAAGGATGAACAGCCGCCGGATGCTGGTGTCGGGGGTGGGATCAGCGCTCATCGGGGCGGCCTGCCGGGTCGTTTCGTGCGGATTCGCACGTGTTTCTTACAGGAAAATAGCTCAATATAGGGCTCATGGGGCGATTCGGCGCCCTGCCGAGGACTTTGGGATGAAGAGCATGGCGTCGACGGAGCTTCACGCAAAACAGCTGGGAGGACGACTCAAGGAGATTCGGCGCACCCTAGATCGCACGCTGGCCCAGGTCAGCGAAGCCACCGGCGTGTCGATTTCCAATCTGTCGAAGATCGAGAACAACCAGATTTCTCCGTCGTTCGACATCATGAAGCGCATCTGCGATGGCCTCGGCGTCAGCATCGAGGACTTCGTCCGCCCCGGCGCCAAGAGCGTGGTGTCCGGCCGCAAGACCAGCACGCGCCGTAATGAGGGAGACCACTTCACGAGCGGCCAGTACGACTACCGGGCGCACGCTTCCGAGATTTCCCGCAAGGCCATGGTCCCGCTGGAGATCCTCGTGCGAGCCCGCAAAGTCGAGGAATTCGACCACTGGAGCCAGCACCGGGGCGAAGAGTTCGTGTACGTGCTCAGTGGCACCATCGAAATTCATACCGAGCACTACGCGCCGTTTCGCCTGGATAAGGGCGAAAGCGGCTACTTCGACAGCAGCATGCGCCACCTCTACATCTCTGTGAGCAAAGAGGATGCGCGAGTGTTGTCGGTGTCCCATGACCCGGGCTCGTCAGAACATATCTCGCAATTCATGAATCCTTCCGCGCGCCAGGTCGACCGCGACTGACGCGCCGGAAACGCTCCGGGGGCGGCCCTGGGCGCCTGCACTGCAGAATTTTTTCACTTAGGAAAAAAATTCTTGGAAAGGCGGTTCGGCACCGCTAGCATGGGACCTCGCCCCGTTATCGTCCCGGCAGGTCCAGATGAAGATTCGGTCGATTGAAGCCTCTGCATTCCGCCTGCCCAGCCGGCGCACTTTCAAATGGGCGGGCCTGAACGGCGAGCTCGGGAGCTTCGTGCTCGTGCGCGTCACGACGGATGACGGGCTGGTGGGTTACGGCGAGGCCACGGCGTTGCCGGACTGGGGCGGCGACTTTGGCCGCCGCTCGGGCGAAACGCCCGCCACCGTCATCAGTCTGGTGAACACCCTCTTTGCGCCGGCACTCGTTGGCACCGACCCCACCCAGGTCACCGCCGCCAGGAAGGCGATGGATAGACTCGCGGTCGGCAACAACTACGCGAAATGCGCGGTCGACATCGCCTTGCACGACCTGTGGGGCAAGAGTGTGGGGTTGCCCATTTATCGGCTGCTCGGCGGCGCGGTTCGCGACTGCGTTGCCATCGCACACATGATCGGCCTCATGGACGAAGCCCACGCGGCAGAAGAGGGCATCGCCGCGGTGGCGGATGGTGTTCGCGCGCTGCAGATCAAAGGCGGCGTGAACGCGGAGCGCGATATTCGCCTCGTGCGCACGCTGCGGCGGGAACTGGGTTCGGGCGTCACGCTGCGCCTCGACGCCAACCAGGGCTATGGGCACGCGAAGTCCGCGTCCCGCATCGTCGCGCGCCTTGCGGACGCAGGCGTAGACCTGGTCGAACAGCCCACCACCGGCTACGCGTTCATGGCGGAAGTAACGGCTGGCGCCACGGTTCCCATCATTGCGGATGAGTCCTGCTGGGACGTCAACGATGCGCTCGAAGTCGTGCGCAATCGCGCGGCGGACTGCATTTCCATCTATCTCGCCAAGGCGGGCGGGTTCGTCGGCGCGCGCGCTGTGGCGGCGGTCGCCGAGGCGCAGCTCATCGCCTGTGACCTCAACGGCTCCATCGAATCCGCCATCGGGAATGCGGCGAACACGCATTTCGCGCTGGCCCATTCGAGCGTTACGCTCGCCTCCGTGATTCCCATCAGCGCGCCTTCGGGCGCGCACCCATACGCCGTCGCGGGCCGCTATTACGAAGATGACGTGATCAGCGAGCCTTTCCCCGTGCGCGACGGAGCCATCCTGCCGCTCGACCGTCCCGGCCTCGGCATCGTGATCGATGAGGCGCGGCTGGCGCGCTATCGGTGTGACGGATGAGTCAGCCGGGTCTGCGAATCGCGGCGGATGTGGGCGGTACCTTCACGGATATCGCCTGCCTCTCGTCCGACGGTGAGCTGACCACCTGCAAGCTTCCCTCTACGCCGCACGATTATGCGCAGGCCATCATCGCGGGCATTGAAATTCTCACACGCGATCGGCAGGCCGAAGCCGCAGATGCGACGGTGCTCCACGCATCCACAGTGGCAACGAACGCAATCCTCGAAGGCAAAGGGGCGCTCACCGCGCTGGTCACTACCGAAGGCTTTCGGGATGTGCTCGAGTTACGCCGCATCCGTGTGCCGCGTCTTTACGACCCGCTGTACGAGAAGCCGCAGCCGCTCGTGCCCCGGCGCCGTCGCTATGAGATCACCGAGCGTCTCGGTCCCAAAGGCGAAGTCATTACGCCCCTCGACGAGGCACAAGTGCATGCGCTCGCGGACGTGCTCGTTCAATCCGCCGTCGAAGCCGTCGCCATCTCGTTTCTGCACTCGTACGCAAACCCGGCGCACGAGCAGGCAGTGGCGGAGATTCTGCGGGCAGAGCTGCCTCACGCATTCATTTCTATTTCCAGCGAAGTGTTGCCGGAGATTCGCGAATACGAGCGCACCAGCACGACAGTGGTGAATGCCTACGTCGGACCGGTGATGGCGAAGTATCTGAGCTCCCTGCGCGAACAACTCAGCAGTCGCGGGCTGCGCGGTCCGTTGCTCATGATGCAATCGAGCGGCGGCACCATGGATGTGAAGCAGGTGATCGCAAGGCCCGCGACAGTGGTGGAAAGCGGGCCGGCGGCGGGCGTCATCGGCGCCGCGCGCATCGGTGCGCGAGCCGGTTACGCACATCTCATCACGTTCGACATGGGTGGCACCACTGCGAAGGCGTCTCTCGTCGAGGATGGCGCCGTCGTCTCGACCGATGAATATGAGGTGGGTGGCGGCATCTCGCTCAGCAGCCGACTCGCTAAAGGCGGCGGCTATGCGCTGAAGCTGCCCGTCATCGATGTGTCCGAAGTGGGCGCGGGTGGCGGCAGCATCGTGCAGGTGGACGCTGGCGGTGGCCTGAAAGTCGGCCCCGAGAGCGCGGGCGCCGTGCCGGGTCCCGCGTGTTATGCGAAGGGCGGTACGCAGCCGACGGTTACGGATGCGAGTGTCGTGCTCGGATATCTCAATCCGCAGTCACTGGCCGGTGGAACGGTGCCCATCGATAGCGGCCTTGCGCGGGGTGTGTTGCAAGAACTCTCTACCCGGCTCGGTAAGGATGTGTTCGAGGTCGCGCACGGCATTCACCGCCTGGCCAATGCCACGATGATGCGCGCCGTGAAGGCCGTGTCGACGTATCGCGGCCGGGACCCGCGCGATTTCACGCTGTTCGCCTTCGGGGGAAACGGCGGAGTGCACGCGGCGGCGCTTGCGGAAGAGTTGCAAATGCAGCGCGTAATCGTGCCTCCCGCAGCCGGCGTGTTCAGTGCCGTGGGCCTTCTCTGCGCGGATCACGAATCGGTGCGGTCCGTGGCGTTTCTTCGCAGTCTGGATGCCGACTCTGTGGCGGAGATCGGGAAGCATTGTCGCGTGCTCGAGCGGCAGGCACTCGAAGAGCTGGGCGTGCGCGATTCCGTAAGTGTTCGCTGGCGTGCGGAGCTGCGTTACGCGGGGCAGGGTTTCGAGTTGCCGGTGGAGCTGCGGCCCGGCGCGGCGGACGCACAGGAAGTGGCAGAGATTCGCGGTCGATTCGAGCGCGAGTATCAACGCACGTATGGTCACGCTCTCGAGAATCGGCCCATCGACTTCGTTGCCCTGCGGGTGTTTGCAACGGTGCCGCCTCAGGGCCCGAGCTCGAATTTCCGTATGGGACGTGTGCGGCATCGTGCGCCCGTTGCGCCGTGGCGCGACGCTTACTTTGGCAAGCAGCACGGCCTTCTCAGCACGGCGGTGATCGAGAGACGTGACCTCACGTCAACGCCCCGCACCGGTCCGCTGATCATCGAGGAATATGAGGGCACGACAGTGGTGCCGCCGGAAGCCCACGCGGCACTCGACGCACACGACAACATCGTCATCACCCTCGAGGGAGTGCGCACACGTGAGCCGTGACGCCGACCCGATTCTGCTCGAGGTGTTTCGCAATGCCTTCGAGGCGATTGCGGACCAGATGGCACTCATCCTGATGAAAACGGCGCATTCGCCGATCGTGCGCGACGCCATGGATTTTTCCACGGCGCTTTGCGACCCCGCCGGCAGCAATCTTGCGCAGGGCCTCACGACGCCGATGCACCTCGGCAGCTTTTACGACGCCATGCGCCACCTCATCGGGCAATACAAAGGTCGTATAGCGCCCGGCGATGTGTTCATCGGCAACGATCCATATCTCGCGAGCGGCCAGCACCTGCCGGATATCTATGTCATCCGCCCCGTCTTCCACGCGGATCGGCTGTGCGGGTGGGCGGCGACCATCGCGCATCATGTCGATGTTGGCGGGCTCGTCCCCGGCAGCAACTCGCTCGCGGCGGTCGAGATTCATCAGGAAGGACTTCGGTTGCCGTTCCTGAAGCTGGCCGATCGCGGTGTGGAAAATGAAACGCTCCTGGATGTGATCGCCGCCAACGTGCGCGTGCCCGACCAGGTGCTGGGTGACATCCATGCGCAGATGACCGCCTGTATCGCAGGAGATCGCGAGTTCTCCGCGCTGCTGGAGCGATACGGCGTCGACGTTGTCATGGATTACGGCGAGGCTCTGCAGGACTACGCGGAGCGTATGGCGCGCGCAGCCATCGCGGGAATTCCAGACGGCACCTATCGGTTCGTCGATCACATCGATGGGCTGGGTGAGGATCCGCAGCCCATTGAGTTCCAGGTGGCAGTCACTGTAAGCGGCGATGAACTCACTGTGGACTGGACCGGCACGTCGCCGCAGGTGAAGGGTGGCATCAATACGCCGCTGTCGTTCTGCAAATCCAACGTCTATGCGGCGCTTCGGTCGGTGATGCCTGCCGAGGTGCCGAACTGTCACGGCTACACTCGGCCCATTCATGTCGTGGCCCCGGAGGGCTCACTGGTGAATGCGCGCTATCCGGCGGCTTGTGGTGCGCGTGGCATTACCGGCTACCGCATGGTCGACTGCATCTTCGGCGCCCTCGCTCAAGCCGTGCCCGACAGAGTTGCGGCGGATGGCGCCGGCGGGTCGACGTTGCCGAGCTTCGGCGGGTGGGATGGCAAGAAGCGCTTCGTGTTCTCAGAGTGCGTCATGGGTACCTGGGGTGCCACGTCTCGACACGACGGTCAGGAGGGCGTGCCACACATGGCCTCGAACCAGGCGAACGTGCCGATCGAGATGATCGAGGCGGACTATCCGATTCGCATAGAGCGGTATGGATTCGTCGCCGACACCGGCGGCGCCGGCCGGTATCGCGGCGGCCTGAGCCTGGCCCGGGACTATCGCATCCTCGCCGACGACATCTATTTCGGCGTTCGCTCCGACAAGAGCGTGCATGCCCCGCACGGCCTGTCGGGCGGCCACGAGGGTGCATCAGCGCTCAACAGCATTCGTTCTGGGTCCACCGAATTCACCCTGCCACCCATGCCGGTGAAACCGATCACCCTCGGCACCGGCGATGTCTACCGGCACGTGATGGCGGGTGGCGGCGGCTTCGGCG
Source organism: Gammaproteobacteria bacterium (assembly GCA_040007735.1). GTDB lineage: Bacteria > Pseudomonadota > Gammaproteobacteria > Steroidobacterales > Steroidobacteraceae > JADGHX01. Next base: position 8,426 of record JBDTUL010000114.1, read on the forward strand.
ATCCGCTTGAGCGCGACCCCGAAAAAGTACGCGCGGACGTGCTCGATGGGAAAGTGACGGTCGGCCATGCGCGCGAGGCTTATGGTGTGGTGATCTCCAATCGCGTGGACCGGCACGTCGATGTGGTGGCAACGCGAGCGCTGCGAGCCTCGCGTGGTGCATCCAATGATGAGCGAAAGAGATGAGGCTGTGCTCCCAGTGAATGCAACATCCGTCGTCAGCAGCGATATCGATCCGTTCTCACCGGAGTTCCGCTCGGATCCGTTCACGCCCTATGCGCAGCTTCGCGAGCTCGCCCCGATCGTCTGGCTGAATCGTCACGGCATCTGGGTGGTCTCGAGCTACGAGTGCGTGCGCGAGGTGCTCAGTGACTGGAAACGCTTCAGTAACGCAGGCGGCGGCGGAATCCGCAATTATTTCCTGGAGAAGCCCTGGCGGCCGCCCAGCCTGATCCTGGAAGTGGACCCGCCCGCCCATCAGCGCACCCGAAAGGTGTTCATGGACGTGCTGTCGCCCGCACGACTGCAACAGCTGCGCCCGGCGTTCGAGGCGCAGGCCGACGCGCTCATAGAAGAGGCGCTCGAGCGCGGCACGCTCGATTCGATCCCGGATCTGACCCAGCGCTTTCCGCTCACCGTGTTTCCGGATGCCGTCGGCATGAAGCCCGAGGACCGTTCGAACATGCTGGCTTATGGCTCGATGGTGTTCGGCGGCTTCGGCCCCTCGACACCATGGTACGAAGAGCTGATGAAGCAGGCGCCCGACGTCTCCGCGTGGATCATGGCTCGTTGCCAGCGCGAAGCGCTCGGGCCCGATGGCATTGGCGCCGCCATCTATGCGCATGCCGATGCGGGCAACATCGAAGAAGGGGAGGCCACGCTGCTCGTGCGCTCGCTGCTCTCCGCCGGGGTCGACACTACCATCGACTCGATCGGCCTGTGCCTGCGCTTGCTGGCGGAGCATCCGCAGCAGTGGGCGCGGCTGCGAGCCGATCCCGACATGGCACGCGCCGCTTTCGAGGAAGCCACGCGGTACGACTCCTCCAGCCAGTCACTGTTCCGCACGACACTCGAAGCGTTCGAGTTTGCCGGCGTGCCGCTCGGCAAGCATCAGAAAGTGCTGGTGCTCATCGGCTCCGCCGGGCGAGACGCGGCGAAGTGGACGAATCCAGACTCGTTCGACATCACCCGGCGAGTGACGGCTGCGCAGATCGGCTACGGCGCGGGACCGCATAGTTGCGTGGCGCAGATGATGGCCCGCCTCGAAGCGGAAGTGTTCTTCCGCGCGCTCGCCCGCAAAGTTCAGGACATCGAGATCGTGGGCACACCCACACTTCGTTTGAACCCCGGTCTGCGCGGCCTCAGCAGCTTGCCGCTGCGGCTGACGCGCAAGCCGCGCTGAAAGCAGGGCTGTCACATGGCCAATGTCATCGTTGCAGGCGGCGCCACCGGGATCGGGCGAGCGGCCGTGCGTGGGTTCCGGGCTCGCGGCGACAATGTGCTGCTGGTGGACCATCGCCCCCAGGCGGCCGATCTGGTGACCGAGCAGGCGCCCGGCGCCATTCGCTTCATCCAGCGCGATCTGTCGGAGCCTGATGCCCCGGCGCAGATTGTCGCAGCGGCCGTGGCCGAATATGGCTCGCTCGACACCGTGCTGATTACCGCGGCGTTGATGCTCTCCGCGCCGCTCAGCGAGTGGACGCAAGACATGTGGGACAAGTCCGTCGCACTCAACCTGCGCATGCCGTTCTTTTTCGCGCAGGCCGCCGCCCCGCACCTGGCGAAGTCGGACAACGCGAGCCTCATCTTCATTTCGTCGACGGGCGCGATACGCGGGCATGCGGGCATGTCTGCGTATCAGGCCACCAAGGCGGCGTTGCCGGGGTTGTGCCGCAGTCTGACGGCGGAACTCGGGCCGCTTGGCATCCGCATCAACACGTTGATGCCGGGGTGGATCGACACGCCTTTCAACGATCCGTTCTGGGAATATCAGAATAGCCCGGACGAGCGGCGCGTCGAGATCGAACGGCAAATTCCGCTGCGGCGACAAGGGCAGCCGGATGAGGTGTCCTCGATGGTGCTGTTCCTGGCCTCGCCAGCGGGGCGCTACATTGCGGGCACCTCCATCGTGATCGATGGTGGCTACACGGCGGTGTGAGCACGTGTCACTGATCGCTGAGCCGTTCTCGTCGAGTGTGCGCCCCGTACTGCGGGGGCGACTCGGCGCGATTGCGGCGGCTCATCCTTTGGCAGCCGCGGCCGGGCAAGAGATGTTCGTTGCCGGCGGAACGGCCGCAGACGCGGCGATCGCCGCTCAAGCTGTCTTGTGCGTCGTGATGCCGGATGCCTGCGGTCTCGGCGGAGACATGCTGGCGCTCGTGCATGTTCCGGGAAGAGCAGCGGTTGCGATCAACGGAAGCGGCGCGGCGCCCTCGAATCTCGAACGCGTGTCGGACGACGGGGCGCACAGCATTACCGTGCCGGGCCTCGTCGACGCGTGGTGTGAATTGTCGAAGCGCGCGGGACGGCTGCCGCTGGCGCGCACGCTCGAGCCTGCCATTCGTCTTGCCAGCGCAGGCATATCTGTTTCGCGCACCCTTGCAGGAGCGCTGGCGGCTCACCGTGCTCGACTCCAACGAGGCGGGGCCCAGAGTTGGGCTCTGTTTAGCCAACCCGTTCGCGCGCTCTGCAAACAATCCGAGCTGGCGAGGCTGCTCCAGCGTATTGGCGGCGACGGGCGAAGTGCGTTTTATCAGGGGCCGGCTGCGCGGGCCATCGCCAATGCCGTGCAGGCACTTGGCGGCACGTTGTCATTGGCGGACCTGTCCGCGCATACGTCTGTGATCGGCACACCGATCGAAACCGCGTGGGGCAACTTGCGGCTGGCGACCCAGCCGCCCATGGCCCAGGGCGTGCTGCTCAACCTGGCGGTGAATGCGTTGAGTCAGCTCGGCGGCTTCCCCGCCGCACTCAGTGATCACGTCGCCATCGAACTCACTGAGGCCGCCTTCGCATTCCGCTCCGAGATTGCGCAAGGTGAGGCACTGCTCGCTCACGCGCTCTGTGTTGATTTCGAAAAAGCCTCTCATCGCGGCGGTCCACGCGCCTATCTGCATACAGCCGGTGTCGCGGCCGCGGATGCGGAGGGCAGAGTGGTTTCCTCGCTCGTGAGTGTGTTCGATGATTTTGGCTCCGGTGTCTTCGTTCCGGAGCTCGGTATCACACTCAACAACAGAGCGGGCGGATTCACCACGGGCGACAACGCTGCGGCCCCGGGAAAACGGCCGGTTCACACGCTCGCACCGACGCTTGTCACGACCCCGCAAGGCGTGCTCGCGCTGGCGACTCCGGGCGCCGACGGACAGGTGCAGACGCTGCTTCAAGTGCTCATAGCGATTCAGCGTGAGAGCGTCGATCTCGCACGCGCCATCGCGCGGCCGCGCTGGCGCAGTGAGAGCGGCCGTCTCCTCATCGAGCACGCGCATCCCAACACCGAGCAACTGCGATCGCTGGGGCATCGGCTCGAGCTTTTACCCGATGGCGAGATACGTTTCGGAGCGGTGGTGTGCGCAGGCTTCCTGGAAGACGAGCCGGTAGCCGCAGCGGACTGGCGGCGCGAAACGGCGGCCGGCGTGGCCTGACAACCATTTTCACCAAGGGCAACTATCATGATGACGGTCGAACATGGCAGGTTGATCACCGAAACGGGCGCGGGCGCCCCGGCCGGCGAGCTCCTGAAAAGATACTGGCAGCCCGTGGCGCTCACCGAGGAGCTCGCTGGACCGAGACCGCTGCGACCCGTTCGCCTTTTTGGCCGCGACCTCGTGCTGTTCCGGGATGGAGAAGGCCACCTCGCCTTGCTCGATCGAGATTGCCCGCATCGGGGCGCAGACCTGGCCTTCGGCCGTCTCGAAGATGGCGGGCTGCGCTGCCTGTTTCATGGCTGGCTGTTCGATCGCAACGGGCGTTGCCTGCAGACGCCGGCCGAGCCGCAAGGGAGTCAGCTCTGCGCGCGTGTCACCCAGCGTGCCTATCCCGTGATCGAACGCAACGGAATCATCTTTGCGTATCTCGGTGCGGGCGAGCCGCCCGAGCTGCCCGCGCTCGACTGTTTCATCGCTCCGGACAGCCACGTGTTCGCGTTCAAGGGCCACCTGGACTGCAACTGGCTGCAGGCACTCGAAGTTGGGCTCGACCCGGCGCACGCAAGCTTTCTGCACCGATTCTTCGAAGACGCCGATGCTTCGGCGAATTACGGCCGGCAGTTCCGGGCGACTTCGGCCGACAGCGACATGCCCATGACTCGCGTGCTGCGCGAGTTCGAGCGGCCCACCATCAGCGTGCAGAGCTCGGACACGGGCTTGCAGATATTTGCGCTTCGCGAGCTCGGCAACGGCAACAATCACGTTCGCGTGACCAATCTCGTGTTTCCGCAGGCGTTCGTCATTCCGCTATCTGCAGAGATGACCATTACGCAGTGGCACGTGCCCATCGACGAGCAGCGCTGCTACTGGTACGCGCTGTTTACGAGTTTTACCGGCCCGGTCGACAAAGAAGAGATGCGGCGGCAGCGTCTGCAGCTCTACACGCTGCCGGACTACATGCCGCGTGTGGGTCGTTTCAACAACTACGGTTACGACCTCGATCAGCAGCAGCGGCTCACGTACACCGGCATGGGAGATGACATCAACGTCCACGACCAGTGGGCCGTTGAGTCGCAAGGGAAGACCCAGGACCGCACGCGCGAGCATCTGGGTACCA